>JBEINY010000004.1:0-49685 GCA_040377855.1 Prochloraceae cyanobacterium
CGGTGCCAAGCCGAGGAGTCGAGCGAGGACGAGCATCCTGAAGTGGTCCATCCACCGCTGGCACAGACCCCTCCGTCCTGTGTGTCCTTCTTCGTTTGAGGCGCAAGCTGATCGCCGCTCGGTTTCGGTTGCCCCGATCAGGCCACCGCTGGCAAGCGCGGGCAGGCCGCTACCAATGTGCGGGTGATCGCGGCCTGGGGCTGGGCCAGCAGAGCATCGCCGCGCCCTTCCTCCACGATCCGGCCGCCATCAAGCACGATCAGCCGCTGGCAGAAGCCGCTCGCCAGGGCCAGGTCGTGGGTGACGACGATCAGGCCCAGGCCGAGCCGTTGCTGCAGGTCGCGCAGCAGGGCCAGCACCTCCGCCTGCACTTCGGCATCGAGCATGCTCACGCTCTCATCGCAGAGCAGCACCTTCGGCTCAAGGATCAGGGCGCGGGCGATCGCCACCCGCTGCTGCTGGCCGCCCGAGAGCTGGCGGGGCAGGCGGCCCTCGAAGGCCTCGGGCGGGGTGAGCCCCACGGCCGTCAGCAGCTCCCGGGCCCGCTGCCGGGCGGCGGCGCGGGTGGCCAGACCGTGGATCAGCAGGGGGTCGGCCACCGCCTCGCCGACGCGCAGCTGGGGATTGAGGCAGGCGAGCGGATCCTGGAACACCATCTGCATCGTCTGTCTTGCGCGGCGCAGGGCGGCTCCCTGCAGGCGGGCCAGGTCGTCGCCTCCCAGCTTCACGGTGCCGCCCCGGATCGGCGCCAACCCCATCAGGGCCCGGCAGAGGGTGCTCTTGCCGCAGCCGGACGCCCCCACCACGCCAAGGGTCTCGCCCTGTCGCAGCTGCAGGCTCACCCCATCCACGGCCCGGTACCAGCGGGGCTTCCAGGGCGGTGCGGGCAGGGGATGCCAGCAGCGAAGCTCCTCCACCTCCAGCAGCAACGGCGTTGCGTCCACCGCCGCCGGCGTCAGCTCCCCTTCCCTGGCGCGGGCGGCGGCCACCAGCCGCTGGGCCAGCGGTGATCGGGGCGCTGTGAGCAGCTGCCGGGATGGGGCCTCCTCCACCAGCCGGCCCTGGTCCAGAACCGCGATCCGCTCACACCAGCGGCCGGCCAGAGCGAGGTCGTGGCTGATCAGCAGCAGGGCGCTGCCGGCCTCCTCGCACAGGCGACAGAGTTCGGCCATCACCTGGGCCGCCACCGCCACATCGAGGCTGGTGGTCGGTTCGTCGGCGATCACCAGGGCCGGCTCCAGGGCCATGGCCAGGGCAATGGCCAGGCGCTGGCGCATGCCGCCACTGAATTCATGGGGATAACTGCCGTAGCGGCCGTTGCTGATCCCCACCCTGTGCAGCAGGGCTTCGGCCCGATGGCGGATCTGCTGTCGTCGCCATTGCGGCCTGTGGGCGGTGAGGGTGTCGGCCAGGTGTTCGCCGATGGTGAGCAGGGGATTGAGCCGGGTCATCGGGTCCTGGAACACCAGACCCACCGCCTCGCCCCGCAGGTGCCGAAGGGCATCTGGATTCAGCTGGCCAGGGTTCTGGCCGCAGAGGCTGATCGCGCCGCCGCAGGTGGTTCCTGCGGGTAGAAGCTGCAGCACCGCCCGCGCCACCGTGCTCTTGCCGCAGCCGGAGGGACCCACCAGGCCCAGGCTCTCGCCGGCGGCCAGCCGCAGGTCGAGGCCGTTGAGGGTGGCGGTTTGGGCTCCCGGATACTGCAGCGTGAGCTGCTGAAGCCGCAGCACCGGTTCAGGCTGGGGCAGGTTGGCCAAGGGGCGCTCCAGGGGGCGGAATCGGCTCCAGCCTGGGCAGGCAGGTGCTCGCATGGGAATTCTGGCGGCGCCTTAGCGGCTTGCTGCCTACCATGGGTGGAACCGCAGGGTGAAATGCTCGAAGCGGATTCCATCAAGCTCTCCCCGTCAGCGTCGGAAGCACACGCCTTGGTGGCGGTGCTTGCCCCAGGTCAGTCTTTGATCGCTGCGGAGATCGCTGCGGACCCGGTTCCTGCTACCGGCGTTTCTTCCGCCAGCCCCCCTGCGGCCAGCCCCGATCGTGCAGTCCCTGGGGGTGCCCAATCCTCCGCCCAGGGAGGTTATGCCTCCGTATCGGAGGGGCGTCGCCCGATCCATGGACCGGCCGACTACGGCATTCCCCTGCCCGAGTGGCTGCAACGCTGCATCGAGCATGTGCCTCCCGGCACCGGCGACAGCTGTCCCACAGACCCGGAGGCCCTGCTCGCCTCCGCCTTTGATTTCGCTTTCCAGCTCCACGATGGCCAGGTGCGGGCCAGCGGTGAGCCCTACATCATTCATCCCGTGGCGGTGGCCGACCTGCTGCGCAGCATCGGTGCCAGTGCCGGGGTGATCGCGGCCGGCTTCCTGCACGACGTGGTGGAGGACACCGATGTCAGTGCGGAGGATCTGGAAGCCCATTTCGGGGCCGAGGTGCGGGCCCTGGTGGAGGGGGTGACCAAGCTCGGCGGTATTCATTTCACCAATCGCACGGAGGCCCAGGCAGAAAATCTGCGGCGCATGTTCCTGGCCATGGCCAGTGACATCCGCGTGGTGTTGGTGAAGCTTGCCGATCGTCTGCACAACATGCGCACCCTCGGGGCGCTGCAGCCGGAGAAACAGCAGCGGATCGCCCGCGAAACCCGTGAGATCTATGCCCCCCTGGCCAACCGGCTGGGGATCGGCCGTTTCAAATGGGAACTCGAGGATCTGGCCTTCAAGATCCTCGAACCGGAGGCCTTTCGGGACATTCAGCAGCAGGTCGCCACCAAGCGCAGCGACCGGGAAGAGCGGCTGGGGGTGACCGTGCAGCTGCTCCGGGATCGCCTGCAGGAGATGGGTCTGCAGAACTGCGAGGTCAGCGGTCGGCCGAAGCATTTGTATGGCATCTGGAGCAAGATGCACCGCCAGCAGAAGGCATTCCACGAGATCTATGACGTGGCGGCCCTGCGTATCCTCTGCCCCAACCTGGAGTGCTGCTATCGCGCCTTGGCGGTGGTGCACGACACCTTCCGGCCGATCCCTGGCCGGTTCAAGGATTACATCGGGCTGCCGAAGCCGAATGGATACCAGTCGTTGCACACCGCCGTGATCGGTCGCCATCGGCCGATCGAGGTGCAGATCCGCACGGCTGAGATGCATCGGGTGGCGGAATACGGCATCGCCGCCCACTGGAAGTACAAGGAGGGGGGGTCGCCGGCGGCCGGTGACACCGAGCGCTTCAACTGGCTGCGTCAGCTGGTGGATTGGCAGAAGGAAGGCGGCGATGACAGCAACGATTACCTGGCGGCGATCAAGGAGGACCTCTTTGATGAAGAGGTGTTCGTGTTCACTCCCAACGGCGATGTTGTTGGCCTGCGCAAGGGTTCCACGGCCGTTGATTTTGCCTATCGCATCCACTCCGAGATCGGTAATCACTGCCAGGGTGTACGCATCAACGATCGCCTCTGCCCCCTGGCGACTCCCCTGCAGAACGGCGACTTTGTGCAGGTGATCACGGCCAAGTCGGCCCATCCCAGCCTCGACTGGCTCAATTTCGTGGCCACCCCCTCGGCCCGTAATCGCATTCGCCAGTGGTACAAGCGCAGCCATCGCGAGGAGAACATCCGCCGGGGCACCGATCTGTTGGAGCGGGAACTGGGGCGGGATGGGTTTGATGCCCTCCTCCATGGTGAGGCGATCGCCAAGGTGGCGAGACGCTGCAATCTCACCGGCACCGAGGATCTGCTGGCGGCGCTCGGCTTCGGGGGCGTGACCCTCCATCAGGTGCTCAATCGCCTGCGGGAAGAGATCAAGCTCGCCAGTGCGGCAGCCCTGCCGACCCTGTCGAATGAGCAGTTGGCCCGCGAGGTGGTGGCCCAGGCCGAGCAGCAGGGCTCCGGCCAGTCGATGGCCACCGGCAGTCCGATCCTCGGGGTGGAGGGTCTGGATTACCGACTCGGTGGCTGTTGCACCCCCTTGCCCGGTGAGCCGATCCTGGGCTCGGTGGCCCTGGGGAATCACGGCATCACCATCCATCGCCAGGATTGCGCCAACCTCTGCCAGGTGCCGGTTGAGCGCCGGCTGCCCGTGCGCTGGAATCCTGGGGTCGACACCCAGCGTCGCCGCTATCCCGTGCAGCTGCGCATTGAAGTGCTGGATCGGGTTGGGGTGCTCAAGGACATCCTCACCCGTCTTTCCGACAGCCGCATCAACGTCTCCGACGCGCGGGTGCGCACGGCCTACGGCAAGCCGGCCCGCATCGATCTCAGGGTGGAGCTCAACAGCGCCTCCCAGCTGAGCACCACGATCGACCAGATCCGTTCGATGGCCGATGTGCTGGATCTGTGCCGCACAGGCATCGGTTGATCGCTATCTTTACAGACCACTCTTGATCTAGCTGAGTTATCTCGGGCTATGGGGCAATGGGGCAATGATGCCTGTCGCCAGGCGTGGCCATGCTTGATCCAGAAGACCTCTTCAGCCTTGATGCCCTGGTCTGGCTGCAGTCCGGTGCGCGGGCCGGAGCCTTTCTGAGCGCCAACCAAAGCACGATTTCCCGCCGCTCCCGCGGCTGCTTGAAGCGCCTGGGGATGTCGCTCCAACAGTGTGTCCCCTGCCAGCCAGAGCAGCCGATGCAGGCGTTGCTCCAGATGGAGCGGCAGCTGCATCAGCTCTACCGTTTCCGGGGCGGCGGCCCGTTGCGGTTGTTCGCCAATTACTGGGTGCGGAACCGGTTGCTGGAGCCCCTGCCGGCTGGCTGGCTGGCTCCGCCGTCGGATCCGGTGCGGCCCCATCCCGATCCCCTGGGGCTGCTCCGAGCTCACATCGTTGACGCGGCCCTGTTGTCAGGCCCGGAGGTCAGGGATCTCGATCCCAGCACCTGGCAGGTGGTCGACCTTTCTTGTCTGCCCCTGGAGATCCTGGTGCCCTCCAGCCATGTCCTTGCTCCAGAGCGGGGACTGGGCTCCTGGGATCTGGAGAGTCTTCCCGCCTTGGCCTTTTCTCCAATGGTGCCGCTGCCGGTTCAGAGGGCGATGGCTCAGCTCTACAGCAGCCTCCGGGGAGGGGCTGGGTCGTCCGGAGAGGGGCAGTCGCTGGGACAGCAACCCTGCATCGCGACGAGCTTCACCCGCCACCTCTGGCCCGGCTATGTGCCTCTCGACATCACCCTTCCGTTCCCTGCGACCGACCATCTGGTGAAGTTGGCGGAGCTGCCCTGGGAAGCCCGTTTCGATGACTTGTTGGCCCATCTCGGCCAGCAGGTGCGACGCCTGCAGCCGGTGACGCCCGGTCTGATCCCTCTGCTCCGCTGACGCTGCCCCGGGCTGAATCGCTTGGTATGGCCGTCGGTCAGCCCACCTTCAGGATCAGCTGATCCGTTGAATCGAAGCTGGTCGTAAGACGTTGTTCTTTTCTCTGCCAGCTCACCGGGCTTGATGGTCAAGAAGATCCTTACTCTCCCCATGCCTTGCGGATAGGAACAGTCTTTCCTGTTCACACGCTTGACAGCATCGGCGCTGATTCGGATGCCCTTGTTTGCGTTCGGCGTTTCGCCTGGGCCCTGTCCGTCAGCGGCTGCTGACCCGGTGTCTGCTGCTACATCGCCAGGGGGATCGGCTCCCTAGAACAGCGCCACCGAATGATTCGGCCCTCTCCTGTTCCATCGCCTGCAGCACCATGACCTCGGAACAAGCTGCTCAGCTGATTGATGACACCCTCGATCTGGTGCACCAGCGACTGATGGCCCTCGAGAGTGCCTGCCAGGGGGCCGCCCACCGCGCCCTGGCTGAAGAATTCAGGGAATGGCGTCAACCGCTGGGTGGTCACATTGATCTGATGGTCTGTCCGGATTTTCCGGCGGCCTGATGACGGGCAGTGGTCTGACCCTTTGGCTTCATTGTTTGCGAAGGACATCCCTCACCTCGTCTTGCCTGTCAGCGACTGCTTGGCCGACGGGTGGGCAAGCCCTCGGTTGATCAGCCAAGGCTGATGGTTCATGATGCAGTTAATAAAAACGGCCCCTTGAGGGGCCATTGCATGATCCAAGGCTGGTCTTGCTGCCTGCTGGTTTGACCGTTGGGTTGTTGTCCTTAAGGTTGGACTCGGGCCAGGGTGGCGTCAGGCGCCTGGGACGCGATGGGTTTCTTGATTCCTTTCGATTACGGTGTGAACAGGGTGATCAGGCCGCCGGAGATTGTATAGGTGCCTGCGGTGAGATCCTGGAAAGCTGCATTGGCGCCAGCGATCTTCTCGAAGCTGTTGATGGTCATGATGGGCGCTCCTGCATTGGCGGCGATTGTAAAGTTGCTGCCATCGGCTACCACGGTGTAAACCCCATCCTGCAGGACCAGGCTGTCGGTGCCGGCGCCGCCCTTGAAGGTGCCCTCGCCGAAACCCTTGAGCACGTCATTGCCGCGCCCAAAATCAATCAATCCGCCTCCCTGGAAGCCCCCGGGGGTGCCGGAGGCGCCACCGATGAGGGCATCGACGGTGTCGGCACCTTCGCCCATGGTGATCGTGCCGGAATTAAAGATGCCATTGTGGCTGTTGGATCCGATGATCGAGTCTCTGCCGGCGCCCATATTGATGAAGCCCTTGTTGATGAGGGCATAGTCACTCGTGTCTGTGCCGGCATCTGAGCTTTCGCCGATGATTTGGTCGTTTCCATCGCCCATATTAATCGTGCCGGTTTCGGTATTGCTGATGCCGAACCTTGACGTCCCCTGGATCAGGTCGTTGCCGTAGCCCGTATCAATGGCGCCTTCGTTGTAAACGCCATAGTTGAAGGATCCGGCGATAACGGGGGCTTGGCCGATGATCTGGTCATCGCCGAAGCCAAGGTTGAGGCGAGTTCCTTGGACGACCCATACCCCGGCCACGGGATTGTCGAATCCAGTGCCTCCTGTGGTGGTGGTGGCAGTTCCGATCAGATTATCGTTGCCGGTGAGGGTATTGATGGTGCTTGCCGTTGTCTTGATGCCATCAGTTGCTGCGTAAACGGTGTCGCTGAATGGGGACCAGCGTCCTTGGCGCTGTCCGTTAACCGTCCAGCCTTTGTTGTCAAGAATGGTTTGGGCCATGGGAAATTCCGTGGTGAGAGGAGTGGTGAGGGGAGGCGGGACTGGTGGCTGCTCAATCCAGGGGTTTGGGTTTGGTGTTCTGAAGCAGGTTTTGAATGGGAGCTTCGAAACAGGCCCCTTGAATCAGTCGATTCAGGGCCATGCCCAAGGCAGGTCAGGGCTGGACGCGGCCCGATCGCCTCCTTGTCCATGCTTGAGTCTCGAGCGAGACTCGGTGGTCGCTTCGGCGGCTGTGGCTCCGGACCCCTGCGGTCTGACGCGGGCGTGGGGCCCCGCTCGGGTCGGACTGCTGCAGCGCGTCGATCCCATGCCGGGGGCCTGACCCTCGACACTGGAGCCAAAGGCAGGCCCGGGGCCATGGCGGACGACACGATTGCGGCGGTGGCCACGGCCGTGGCTCCAGGCCAGGGCAGCGTCGCGATCGTGCGACTCTCGGGTCCTGCTGCCGAGTCGATCGGCCGCAGGCTGTTTGTAGCCCCTGGCCAGCAGGCCTGGGAGAGCCATCGGGTGCTCTACGGCCACGTGGTCGATCCCGCCAGCGGTGAGCGGCTCGACGAGGCCCTGCTGCTGTTGATGAAGGCTCCCCGCAGCTTCACCCGGGAGGATGTGGTCGAGTTCCACTGCCACGGTGGTCTGGTCTGTGTTCAGCGGGTGCTTGACCAGGTGCTCGCCGCGGGGGCCCGCAGGGCCGCCCCCGGGGAGTTCAGCCAGCGGGCCTTTCTCCATGGTCGCCTCGATCTCACCCAGGCGGAGGCGATCAGTGAGCTGGTGACGGCCCGGAGCCGCCGCGCCGCCCAGCTGGCGCTGGCGGGGCTGGATGGCGGCCTGCAGGTCCGGATCCGTGCCCTGCGGGAGCGGCTGCTGGATGGCCTCGCCGAGCTGGAGGCCCGGGTCGATTTCGAGGAGTCGCTGCCGCCCCTCGATGGCGAGGCCCTGGTGGCGGACCTGCTGGCGGTGCGTCAGGCCCTCCTCGCCCTGGTGGAGGAGGCCCGCCAGGGTCAGGTGTTGCGCGACGGCCTGCGGGTGGCGATCGTCGGTCGCCCCAACGTGGGCAAATCGAGCCTGCTCAACCTGCTCAGTCGCACCGAGCGGGCGATCGTGACCGATCTGCCCGGTACCACCCGCGACCTGCTGGAAAGTGAGGTGGTGCTCAACGGGGTACCTCTCACCCTCCTCGACACCGCCGGCATCCGGGACACGGGCGATCGGGTGGAGCAGCTGGGCATTGCCCGGAGCCATGACGCCCTCACCAGCGCCGATGCTGTGCTGTTGGTGTTCGACCTTCCCCAGGGTTGGACCGCCGAAGATCAGGCCCTGCGTGACCTCGTGCCCCCGGGGGTGCCGCTGCTCGTGGTGGGCAACAAACGGGATCAGCTGGATCAGCTCGGTCCATCGAGATCCGGGGACCTCTCAGCAGCGGCTGCCAGTTGCCGTGGGGCCGATCTGACCATCTCGGCCCTCAGCGGTGATGGCCTGGATGACCTCGTGGCGACCCTGCTGGAGCGCTGCGGCGCCGTGCCGCCCGAGGGGTTGCAGGTGGCCCTCAACCACCGCCAGCGCGATCTGGCGGCCGCGGCCGCCGCCAGCCTGGACCGGTCCCTCGAGGCCGCCGCCCAGGAGCTCCCCTGGGACTTCTGGACGATCGATCTGCGGTCTGCGGTCCGCTGTCTCGGGGACATCACCGGAGAGGAGGTGCATGAGTCGGTGCTCGATCGGGTCTTCGCCCGCTTCTGCATCGGCAAGTGAGCCCTGGATGGCCCCGGGGTCGCCCCATCCCGCCGGGCCTGGCCTGTCGTCGCCTTGACTGGACCCCCGACCGCTCCGCGCCGATCCCGTGATCGCATCGCTTCCCTTCACTCCGGCTCTGGAGGCTCAGCTGCGCGGTTGGCTGGCGGAGGACATCGGCCGGGGCGACCTCACGGCCGCGGCCCTGAAGGGCCGCACCGGTCGGGCCCATTGGCTCTGCAAGCAGGACGGCATCTTCTGTGGCGGGGTGCTGCTGCAACCCCTCTTCCGTCTCCTCGATCCGGCTCTGACCGTGCGGCTGCTGGTGGAGGAGGGGGCGCCCGTGCGCTCCGGCCAGCGCCTGCTGGAGCTGGAGGGGACGGCGGCAGCCCTGGTGGCCGGTGAACGCACCGCCCTCAATCTGGTGATGCGGCTCTCGGGGATCGCCACGGCCACGGCGGATCTGGTGCAGCGCCTGCAGGGAACGGGCGTCCGGCTGGTGGACACGCGCAAGACCACCCCTGGCCTGCGTCAGCTCGAGAAGTATGCGGTGCGTTGCGGTGGCGGCACCAACCACCGCCTCGGCCTCGATGATGCGGCCATGCTCAAGGAGAACCACCTCGCCTGGGCGGGTGGCGTGGCGGCGGCTGTGGCTGCGGTGCGGGCCCAGGCCCCCTGGCCGGCGCGGGTGATCGTGGAGGCTGAAACCGCCCGTGAGGCGGAGGAGGCCATCCAGGCCGGTGCCGATGGGGTGCTGCTCGATGAGTTCTCGCCGGCGGACCTACAGGAGCTGGTGCCGCGGCTGCGGGCCCTGGCGGCACGGCTGGGGAGGGGGCCCGTGCTGCTGGAGGCCTCCGGCGTGCGGCCGGAGCAGCTGGCGGCCTATGGGGCCACCGGCATCGATCTGATCTCCACCAGCGCTCCGATCACCCGCAGCAGCTGGCTCGATCTCAGCATGCGCTTTGAACCGTCGGGCTCCTGAGGTGCCTGCTCCTCCATCCCTTCACTGCACCCGGAAGGTCACGGCCATCACGGCGGTGATGTCCTTGTTGATCGTGGTGGTGTCGTAGGCGCCGCTGTTGCTGATGTCGGTGGAGTCGGGCACCGTGATCTGGAAGGAGCCGGTATCGGCGTTGGTGATCGGCCCGATGCTGCTGCCGGCCTCGCGGGCGATCGCCACCGCCCGCTCCCGGGCGTCGCGGGTGGCCTTCGCCAGCATTTCCACCCGCTTCTCGGCCAGGCGGGTGAAGGTGTAGGCGGGAGGATTGATCGTCAGGGGCACGCCTTCCCCGATCAGGGCGCCGACCTGGCCGGCCACCCGCTGGATCCGGTCCACATCCCGGCTGTTCACCTTCACCATCTGGCGACTGTTCCAGGTGAGCGACACCAGGGTGCCCGTGCGTGGATCCCGCACTTCGTTGGATTCCGTGCGCACCGCCCCCAGCTCCAGTTCCGCCGGCTTGATGCCCTGGTTCAGCAGAAAGGCCTGGGTGCGTTGCACCAGGGGCTGCAGGTCGCGGTAGGCCTGCTGCTGGGTTTTGGCGCTGACGCCCACATCCACCCACCAGTCGACCGCATCGCTGCGGATCCGTTCGGTGCTGGCGCCGGTCACGGTGATGCTGTCCTTGCCGGTGCGCAGGCCCTTCACCAGGGTGTGGCTGGCCCCGATCAACCCCAGGGCCAGCACGGCCATGGCCACCACCAGGGGCGGGGTGTGGCCCAGCCAGCGCCAGCTCGACCGGCCCAGGTGCCGCAGGCTGCTGAGGGGGCCCGTGCCTTGCAAGCTCACAACCGCCAGGACATCAACCCTTCCACTTTGACCATGGTTCGTCCTTCTGGCGGCTCCGCCGGCGGAAGGGCTGGGCCGCCGCCCACCGCGGGGGATGATCGGAACCAATGAACCGCCTGTGGGCGTCCCGCTGTTGTCATGCTGACCGTTCTTCAGGCCCTCGAGAGCCAGCTGCGCGCAGCGATGGAGCGGGCCTTCCCGGCGGCCGCGGCGACGGCCCGGGCCGAGGGCACAGTGCTCGATCCCCAGTTGGCACCGGCGAGCAAGCCCGAATTCGGGGATGTGCAGGCCAACGGGTCCCTGCCCCTGGCCAAGCCCCTGGGGTTGCCGCCGCGGGCGATCGCCACCGCGATCGTGGAGCAGCTGGCTGCCGATCCGGCCTTCGCGGCCCTCTGTGAGCCCCCCCAGATTGCAGGCCCCGGCTTCATCAACCTCACGGTCAGACCGGAGCGGCTCGCATCCGAGATCGCAGCACGGTTGCAGGATCCGCGGCTGGGGGTGCCCAACGCCAGCAAGACGGCCAACGGGCTGGTGGCCCCGGATGCGGCGCCAGCCCCCGTGATCGTCGATTTCTCAAGCCCCAACATCGCCAAGGAGATGCATGTGGGGCATCTGCGCTCCACGATCATCGGCGACTCCCTCGCCCGGGTGCTGGAGTTTCGGGGCCATCCGGTGCTGCGTCTCAACCATGTCGGCGACTGGGGCACCCAGTTCGGCATGCTGATCACCCACCTCAAGCAGGTGGCGCCGGAGGCTCTCACCACCGCCGATGCGGTGGACCTGGGGGATCTGGTGGCCTTCTATCGCCAGGCCAAGCAGCGGTTCGACGACGACGAGGCCTTCCAGACCACCTCCAGGGAGGAGGTGGTGAAGCTGCAGAGCGGTGATCCGATCAGCCGCAGGGCCTGGGGGCTGCTCTGTGACCAGAGCCGGCGTGAATTCCAGGCCATTTACGACCGCCTCGAGATCCGCCTTTCGGAACGGGGCGAGTCGTTCTACAACCCCTACCTCGAGGCGGTGGTGGCTGATCTGGATAGGGCCGGCCTGCTGGTCACCGACGACGGTGCCCGCTGCGTGTTTCTGGAGGGGGTGAGCGGCAAGGACGGCAAACCCCTGCCGGTGATCGTGCAGAAGCGCGACGGTGGCTTCAATTACGCCACCACTGATCTGGCGGCGATCCGGTATCGCTTCGGGGCAAAGCCCGCCGGGGACGGCGCCCGTCGGGTGATCTATGTCACCGACGCCGGCCAGGCCGCCCATTTCGCTGGTGTCTTTCAGGTGGCGCGTCGGGCCGGCTGGATTCCAGGCGACGCCCGCCTGGAGCACGTGCCCTTCGGCCTGGTGCAGGGGGAGGACGGCAAGAAGCTCAAGACCAGGGCCGGCGACACCGTGCGCCTGCGGGACCTGCTCGATGAGGCGGTGGAACGGGCTGAGGCCGACCTGCGGCGGCGGCTGGCGGAGGAGGGGCGTCAGGAGGAGGAGGCCTTCATCCAGCAGGTGGCCACCACCGTGGGCCTGGCGGCGGTGAAGTACGCCGACCTGAGCACCAACCGGATCACCAACTACCAGTTCAGCTTTGATCGGATGCTCGCCCTGCAGGGCAACACCGCCCCCTACCTGCTCTATGCGGTGGTGCGCATCGCCGGCATCGCCCGCCGGGGGGGCGATGCGGCGATGGCAGAGGAGGTCGGTGCCTCGAGCGGCTCCGGGGCCGGAACGGAGCAGCCGCTCCTGTTCAGTGAACCCCAGGAATGGGCCCTGGTGCGGGAGCTGCTCAGGTTCGATGCCGTGGTCGTCGAGGTGGAGGACGAGCTCCTTCCGAACCGCCTGTGCAGCTACCTGTTTGAGCTCAGCCAGGTGTTCAACCGCTTCTACGACCAGGTGCCGGTGCTGAAGGCCCCACCGGAAGCACGCCGTTCCCGGCTCGCTCTTTGCCGTCTCACGGCCGACACCCTCAAGTTGGGGTTGGGCCTGCTGGGGATCCCCACCCTTGATCGCATGTGACCGGTGGCGGTCCCGACGGTGCTGGGGGACAGGGTCTCTACGCTGACGTCGGTTGTTGCCCGGCTGCGGTGACAGCCACGGCCCCTGGTTCGATCTGGCCCCTTGACAGCTTCTGGATCCACCCCCGGCTGCCCATCTCAGCCGTCGTCGCCACCGGCTGCCCGCCCGGAGGTGGAGAGTCTCCAGGCCTACAGCGCCCCGCTTGAGGGTCGGCGGGGGCTGCTGCGGCTCGACTTCAACGAGAACACCATCGGCCCGAGTCCCAGGGTGCTGGAGGCCCTGGGGGCCGTGCCGGCGGAACACATCGCCATCTATCCCGAATACGACGGCCTGCGGGAGGCGGTGATCGCCAACCTGGCGGATCGCAGCGCCGGTCGTCCGGGCCTGATGCGGCCCCTCAGCCCCAGCCAGATCGGTCTGTTCAACGGGGTGGATGCCGCGATCCATGCGGTGTTCCATGCCTATGGCGATCGCGGTGACCGCCTGCTCACCACCACGCCCACCTTCGGCTACTACACCCCCTGCGCCCAGATGCAGGGCATGGAGATCGAGGCGATCCCCTACGTCGGCGATGGTTTCGCCTTCCCCCTGGAGACGATCCGGGCGGCCCTGGTGCGCCCGGGCACCCCTCCGCCGAAGCTGCTGCTGCTCTGCAATCCCAACAACCCCACCGGAACCCGGCTTGCCCCCGGGCCGATCCTGGAGCTGGCGGCTGCCGCTCCGGCAACCCTGGTGGTGGTCGATGAGCTCTACGAGGCCTTCGCCGGCGACAGTGTGCTGCCCCTGGCTGATTTCGAGGTCACCCCCAACCTGCTGGTGCTGCGCTCCCTCGCGAAGACCGCCGGCCTGGCGGGACTGCGGATCGGCTTTGCGATCGGCAACGCCGCCGTCGTCGATCGGATCAGCCGGGTCACCGGCCCCTACGACATCAACAGCTTCGCCGTGACGGCGGCCCATGGGGCCCTCGCCGACCAGGGCTATGTGGATGGCTACGTGACCGAGGTGGGGCGCGCGCGCCAATGGCTGGTGGAACAGCTGCGGCGCTCCGGCGTGCGTCACCACGCTGGTGGGGGCAATTATCTGCTGATCTGGCCGCAGCGTCCCGCGGCGGAGGTTGATCAGGCCCTGCGGCAGGCCGGCATCCTGGTGCGTTCGATGGCCGGCAAGCCGTTGATTGATGGAGCCCTGCGGGTCAGCATCGGCACCACCGAGCAGATGGGCCGCTTCTGGCAGGCCTACGTTGCGATCGATGCCCCAGGCGGGGCACCTGGGGCCGTCATGGCCGCCCCAGGCTGAACTCCCTGCCCTGGCAGCCCCCTGTCCTTGCCGGCACCGGCACAGCCACCATCAGCGCATCACTTCGATCACGAGGCCGTCGCTGAGCTGGCCGGGCAGGCTGAGGGTGCGGCCGGTGCGCTGCACCGGGGTGCCGGCCATGGCCTTCAGGAACGGTTCCACCGAGCCCTGGTCGCAGTTCGCCGGCGGTTTGCCGGTGGTGTATTGCACGGGGATCACCCGGCGGGGCGCGAGCTCCCGCACCACTTCGGCCGCTTCGCTGCCGTCATACACCTTGGCACCGCCACCGACGCCGATGATCAGCACATCGGGGCGGCCCATCAGAACCCGGTCGGAGGGGCTGAGGCGGCCAGCGGTGCCGCCGAGATGGGCCAGCACCAGGCCGCCCTGCTTCCAGCGCCACACCGTGGATTGCCCGAAGCGGCGCCCCCCGACCCGGTCGTGGTCGAGGCCGATGCCCTCCAGTTCGAGTCCACCGATCCGGTAGGAGCCCGGCTGGCTCAGCAGCCGGCCGCCGGCGCTGGGGGCCCCTTCATCGCGCAGCAGGCTGCTGGCCAGGATCAGATTGGCCCCCACCCGCGGTTCCGCCAGACTGGCCGCGCAACCGACGGCCTTGAAGGGATTGATCAGCACGGTGGTGCCGCCACCGCTGATCAGCAGGGCGCTGTGGCCGTAGCTGGTGATCGTGACGCCACCACCTCCGGCCCTGGCTGCCGACCAGGGGCCCAGACCCAGGGCCGTGAGGGCCGCCAGGCCCGCGGTGAGCGCGATGGGGCGACCGATCGAAGCGGCCCGCCGCCGGAAGGTTGCTGAACGAGAAGTGGCCATGGGGCAGGCGCCGATGGCGCGAACCTAGCAGCGGTCTCAGGAGCTGCTGGCCATGCGCAGGAAGTTGGCCAGCAACTGATGGCCGTTCTGGGTGAGCACGCTCTCCGGGTGGAACTGCACCCCTTCGAGGGGGTATTGGCGGTGCCGCAGCCCCATGATCAGGCCGTCATCCAGCCAGGCGGTGATCTCCAGGCACTCCGGCAGACTCTCCCGCTCGGCGATCAGGCTGTGGTAGCGGGTGGCCGTGAGCGGATTGGGCAGGCCCTTGAACACCCCTTGGCCGGCGTGCAGCACCGGTGAGGTCTTGCCATGCATCTGCTGCGGAGCCCGCACCACCCGCCCTCCGAACACCTGGGCGAGGCACTGGTGTCCGAGGCAGACCCCCAGGGTCGGTACCGTTGGCCCGAGTTCCCGAAGCACCTCCAGGCAGACGCCGGCCTGATCGGGATCTCCGGGGCCCGGGGAAATCAGGATCGCGTCCGGTCCGAGGGCGCGGATCTGCTCCAGGCTGAGGGCGTCGTTGCGCTCGACCCGCAGCTCCCGGGCCAGGCTGTGGTCGGTGGCCAGCTCCCCGAGGTACTGCACCAGGTTGAAGGTGAAGCTGTCGTAGTTGTCGAGAACGAGAAGCATCGGCCCTGGGTTGGAGGTGGCCCGAGGGCCAGGCCCATTCAAAGGCCCAGCAGGTGCAGCAGGGGTGGCACCAGCAGCAGGCCGGCCACCAGCAGGGAGGCGATCGCCGCCACCAGCACCGCAGCGGCCGCGCAGTCCTTGGCGATCTTCGCCAGGGGGTGGAAGCGGGTGCCCACGGTCAGGTCCACCACCGCCTCGATCGCGGTGTTCAGCAGCTCCAGCACCAGCACGGCCGCCACGGTGAGCACCAGCACACTGAGGCGATCGGGGGCCAGCCGCAAGGCGATCCCCAGGCCCAGGGCCGCCAGGCCCGCGATCACGTGAATGCGGAAATTCCGTTGGCTTTCGAAGCCGTAGCGGAGACCCTGGGCGGCAAACCGCAGGCTCTGGAGCAGGCCCGGGGCCACCTGCCAGGCCCAGGGGCGACGGGCCCGATCCCGCGCCGGCAACGGTTGCGGGATCGCCCGGAGGGGCGGGGGCCCATCCTTGGACAACGGCACGGTCATTGGGCTCCTGGGGGGCCACCGGGCTGCACCATACCGCCGCTGCCAGGGTGGGTCAGGTGCGCTGGAGCAGTTTGTCCTGCCGCCGCAGCATGGCCTCAAGGCTGGCCGTGTCGGGGTGGTCCCAGCCCAGCAGGTGCAACAGCCCATGGCAGGCCAGGAACTGCAGTTCCTGCTCCAGGGTCTGGCCGTTCTCCCGGGCCTGGCGGGCGGCCGTGTCGAGGGAAATCACGATGTCGCCCAGCTCCAGCTCCTGGCTGTTGGCCCCGAAGACATCTGCATCGTTGTCAGGGTCGGCCGGGGCAGCCGCTGCCGGCATCGGCATCGGACCGTCCCCATCGGAGGCATCCTGGGCCGCAAAGGCCAGCACGTCGGTGGGACCGTCCTTGTGGCGCCAGGTCCGGTTCAGCTCGGCGATGCTCGCGTCATCGGTGAGGCTCAGGCCGAGGCTGTAGCCCGGGGCCTGAAGCCGGGGCGGCAGTTCGGCCTTCAGCTCGGCCAGCCAGCGCCCGAGGTGCCCATGCCAGTAGCTGACTCCCTCCAGGGGATCCATGGCGATCGACCCATGATCCCCGTCGCCACCGCCGACGAGGGTGGCGGCCACCAGTTCTTCCAGGGCCGGATGGTCCGCTTCGAAGGCGAGATCGAGGTCGGGGATCATTGCGGCAGGCTCGGACGACCCAGCCAGGCGATCAGCACCAGAAAGCCGGTGAGCCCCAGGGCCGTGAGCCCGAAATGGACCAGGCTCTGGCGCCCCTTGCGCACCATGTTGCGCATGGCCTGCCGGATGAAACTCGGCGCTGGCGTCGCGGCTGGCGTCGCAGTTGGGGATGGGGTGGCGGAATCGGGGGGTGCGGCGGGAGCCATGGGCGACCTGCTGGGAGGAGCGGGCCACCGGTGGGCGGCCCAAGGGGGCTGAATTTCAGTCGTCGGTGGTGCTGCCCACCTCCACACCCTGATGCAGCAGGGACTGGATGAAGGGATCGAGGTCCCCATCCATCACCCCCTGCACATCGGTGGTTTCGTGGCTGGTGCGCAGGTCCTTCACCATCTGATAAGGGTGAAAGACGTAATTGCGGATCTGGTTGCCCCAGGCCGCTTCGACCATGTCGCCGCGGATGTCGGCGATTTCGGCGGCGCGCTGCTCCTGGGCGATCACCAGCAACTTCGCCATCAGCAACGCCATCGCCTTTTCCTTGTTCTGGAGCTGGGAGCGCTCCTGGGTGCAGCGCACGAACAGGCCGGTGGGGATGTGCAGGATTCGCACGGCCGTTTCCACCTTGTTGACGTTCTGACCTCCGGCCCCGCCGGAGCGGGAGGTGGTGATCTCCAGGTCCTTCTCGGGGATGTCGAGTTTCACCTCTTCCTCGATCTGGGGCATCACCTCCACGCCGGCAAAGCTGGTCTGGCGCTTGTCGTTGGCGTTGAACGGCGAGATGCGCACCAGCCGGTGGGTGCCCTTTTCATTGCGCAGATAGCCGTAGGCGTAGCGCCCCTCGATCTCGATCGTGCAGCTCTTGATCCCGGCCTCTTCCCCCTCGCTCAGTTCGTCCACGGTCACCTTCATGCCGTGGTCCTCCGCCCAGCGGGTGTACATCCGCATCAGCATCAGGGCCCAGTCCTGGGCATCGGTGCCACCGGCCCCGGCATTGATCGAGATCACGGCACCCTCCTTGTCGTAGGGGCCACTGAGCAGTCGCTCCAGCTCCCACCGATCGAGGTCGGCCCGCAATCGGGTCAGGGCTGCCTGGGATTCGGCCAGCAGATCATCGTCGGGCTCCAGGTCGTAGAGCTCCAGGGTGGCCTGGCCGTCGGTGATTGCTCCCCGCCAGCGATCGAGTTGCTCGAGCTGGGCTTTCACATCGTCGAGCTGGCGCATCTGCTTCTGCGCCTGCTGCTGGTCGTTCCAGAAGTCGGGTTGGGAGGCGAGCTGCTCGAGGTCCTGCTGGCGCGCTTTCAGGGCAGGAACGTCAAAGACAGTCCTGGGCATCGCCCAGGCGGTCAGTGAGCTCGGAAAGATCGCGCTTGAAATCGGTGAGGTCGAGCACCAGCATCCAGGGAGGGCCTCACGGAAACGTACCAGCACCGCTGCCTAGGATCTCGGCCTCCGTGTGCCGTATCGGATGGCTACCGCTTCTGTTGAGATCTACACCTGGCGAGCCTGTCCTTTCTGTGTGCGTGCCAAGGCGCTGCTCGACCGCAAGGGGGTGACCTACCGCGAGAACGTGATCGACGGGGATGAGGCGGCGCGCTCGGCGATGGCGGCCAGAAGTGGTGGGCGGCGCAGCGTGCCCCAGGTCTTTATCGACGGGGCCCACGTCGGTGGCTGCGACGATCTGCATGCCCTCGAGCGCAGTGGCCGGCTCGATGCCCTTTTGGGGGCCTGATCTTGGCTCTCTCCACCGGCGGTCGGGAACCGCAGCTGTTCATCATCGATCCGATTGCCAGGCTGCGACCTGCCAAGGATTCGAGCGTGGCCCTGATGCAGGCGGCCCAGCGGGCCGGTCAGCAGGTCTGGGTGTGCACCACAGCCGATCTCTCCGCCGTTGGTGAGGGCGCCTGGGGATGGGTGCAGCCGGTGACGCTGGCGCCCATGGTCTCTAGCCCCGAAGGCTGGGTGGTGCCGGAGCCCTGGTTCGAGCTGGGGGAACCGCAACGGTTGCCGCTCGATCATTTCCCGCGGGTCTGGATGCGCAAGGATCCTCCGGTGGACGAGGCCTATCTCTATGCCACCCATCTGCTCGATCTGGCGGAACGGGCCGGCGTGCGGGTGCTCAACCGGCCTGCCTCCCTGCGGGCCTGGAATGAAAAGCTCGGAGCCCTGCGCTTCAGCCATCTGATGGCTCCGTCCCTGGTCAGCAGTGCCGTCGACCAGCTGGCGGCCTTCGCGGCCGAGCACGGCGAGGTGGTGCTCAAGCCCCTCGGCGGTCGGGCCGGTCAGGGGGTCGTTCGCAGCACCGCCGGGGCCCCTGGTCTGCGTGCCCTGCTCGAACTGGTCACCCAGCAGCAGCAACTGCCGGTGATGGTGCAGGCCTTTCTGCCCGGGGTTACCGCCGGCGACAAGCGGATCCTGATGGTGGACGGGGAGCCCCTCGGGGCCGTGAACCGCCGCCCCCGGGCCGGTGAATTCCGCAGCAATCTGGCCGTCGGTGGTCTGCCGGAAGCCACCGAATTGACGGCCGCTGAGGAGGGCATCTGCAGGGAGATCGGGGCCGATCTGCGTCAGGCCGGGCTGTTCTTCGTGGGCATCGATGTGATCGATGGCCGCCTCAGCGAGATCAATGTCACCAGCCCCACCGGGGTGCGTGAGGTGGAGTGGCTCGGCCGCCAGCCCCTGGCCGATCAAGCGATGGAGCGGCTCCTGGCGGCCTGAACCCCGCCGGCTGCCCGGTCCCCGGTCCCCGGTCCCCGGTTGGATCGTCGCGTCGCTCAGGCCCTTCCCCGGGCCGTCAGGCTGGGGCCACAGGCCTCCAGCTGCTGGCGCAGCACATCGAGCTTGAGGCCAACCTCCTCCAGTTCCCGCTGGGGATTGGAACCCTTCACCAGGCCGGCGCCGGCGGTGAGATCGAGCTGGGAGCCCCGCAGATGGCCGCTGCGGATCGCCACCCGCAGATCGGTGTCCCCTTCGCTGTCGATCCAGCCGATCGGCGCGGCGTAATGGCCTCGCTCGAAGGGTTCGAGGCTGCGCAGCCAGCCCATGGCCTGCCGCCTCGGCAGACCCGCCACCGCCGGTGTGGGGTGAAGCCGTTCCGCCAGGGCCAGGGGATGAAGGCCCCCGAGGGTGGCGGTGATCGGCGTGTGCAGATGGACCAGGTGGCCGTGGCGGGCCAGTCGGGGGTGCCGGGGCCGGCGGGCCAGCAGGCCTGACTCCCCCAGCACCTTGCTGATGGTGTCCACCACCAGTCCATGCTCCAGACGGTCCTTGCCCGACAACAGCAGGTCGGGCGCTCCATCACCCGCCGAGGTGGTGCCGGCCAGGGCGTCACTGCGCAGTTGGCCCTGGCGCACCGTCAGCAGGCGTTCCGGCGAAGCGCCGAACAGCACGTCCTCGTTCTGGCGTTGCCATAGGAACCGACAGCTGCCTCCCTGGTGGCGGCGGAGGCGGCCCAGCAGGGCCAGGGGGTCGAGGGGTTGCGGCAGCTGCAGCTGTTGCCGCACGGCCAGCACCAGCTTCTGAAGCTCCTCCTGGCGCACCAGTTCCAGGGCCCGCTCCACGGCGGCCAGGTAGTTGCTCTGCCAGGGCTGGGCGGCCAGAGGTGCCCAAGCCCCAAGGGGGTCTGGGGTCGCTCCCCGGGGGGTGGCATCGGTTCTGAGGGCCTGGCCGAGTCCGCGGATCCGCTCCGCCTGCCCCCAGAGTTCCTCGGCCAGGCTGCGGGCCGTCACGTCACCGCCGAGGGGACGCTGCAGCCGTAGCCAGCAGTGGCGGCCCTGGCGGCTCAGCTGCCAGCGGGGCAGCACGGCCTGCACCCCGGGGACACCCTCGCCCTCCTGGAGT
Organism: Prochloraceae cyanobacterium; assembly: GCA_040377855.1. Lineage (GTDB taxonomy): Bacteria > Cyanobacteriota > Cyanobacteriia > PCC-6307 > Cyanobiaceae > CAIXOZ01. The sequence continues at coordinate 20,328 of JBEINY010000004.1, forward strand.
GGGCTGTCGAAGAAGGCGAAGGCCAGCAGCACCCGCGGCCGGGCCAGGGGCGGGCAGGGCTGGGGGATCGCCAGCCGATTGAGGGTGACGCTGCTGAACCGCTGGGCCAGCTCGAAGCGGCGCGGTCCGCTCAGCTCCAGGCTATGGCTGCGGCCACTGGCGGCCAGGCAAAGCCCCGGGGCCCCATCCCACAGAAAACGAAAGCGATCGCCGTCGTTTAGGTACGGCAGCAGCTGCAGAGGATCCGGACCCGCTGATGCGTGATCCCACGGCAGTCGCAGGGCCAGGCTGAGGACGCCCTCCTCCTCCAGTTGGGCGGCCCCCCGGGCCGCGGCAGCCAGCAGTGTCGGGAAAGCGTCGGGCTCCTGCACCGGAGGCACCTCGGGAGCGGCTTGGGAGGCTGCTCAAATGTATGGGCCTTCACCAGCGCCTTGCAGCCCCACGCCATGCCGGAGCCCCAGGTCGTCGCAAGCCTTCACGCCCCGGAACGGGCGGAACGGCAGCGGCTGTGGAAGGCGGCGATCAAGTGGCCGATGTATTCCGTGGCCGTGATGCCGGTGTTGCTGGCGGCGGGCTGGTGGATCGGTCAGCCCCCATCGATGCGCCAGCCGTTCCGGTGGGAGCAGCTGCTGCTGTTTCTGGTGGCGGCGGTGCTGCTGCTGGTCTGGGAAAACCTCAGCAACGATGTCTTTGATGCCGACACCGGCGTTGATGCCACCGGAAAGCCCCATTCCCTGGTGAATCTCACCGGCCGTCGGGATCGGGTGGCTCGCTTCGCCAACGGTGCCCTGCTGCTGGGGCTGGCGCTGATGGCCCTGGTGGCCGTGCGCAGCAGTCCGCTGGTGCTGCTGCTGGTGCTGGCCTGCTGCGGCCTCGGTTACGTGTACCAGGGGCCGCCGTTTCGACTCGGCTATCGCGGCCTGGGGGAGCCCCTCTGCTGGCTGGCCTTCGGTCCCTGCGCCACGGCGGCGGCCCTGCTGGCCCTGGCCCCCGCTGGCCAGGGGCTGGCCGTGCCCTGGAGGGATGCCATCGCCCTCGGCAGTGGGCCCGCCCTGGCCACCACCCTGGTGTTGTTCTGCTCCCATTTCCACCAGGTTGAAGAGGACGCCGCCCATGGCAAGCGCTCTCCGGTGGTCCGTCTCGGCACTGGCCGGGCAGCCGCCCTTGTGCCCTGGTTCGTGGCTGGAAGCCTGGCGTTCCAGTGGGCGCCGGTGCTGGTGGGGCAGTGGCCCCTGACAGCCCTGCTTGGGGCCTTGGGCCTGCCGCCGGCCCAGCGCCTGATCCGCCTCCTGCGCGAGCACCATCGGGAACCCCAGCAGATCGTGTCCAGCAAATTCCTGGCAATCCGCTTCCAGGCCCTCAATGGGCTCGGGCTGGCCCTCGGGCTGGCCCTTGGTGGTCACTGATCACCCGTCGGTGGCGATGGCGCTGATCGTGGACTCCCTCCGGCTGCAGCTCGAATGGCGGCCCTACCGGTTCACCCTCCCCCAGGCCCTGCTCACCGCCCGGGGGGCCCTGGTCGAGCGGCGGGGCTGGTTGCTACGGCTGGAGGCCGAAACCGGAGCCCTGGGCTGGGGGGAGGCTGTTCTGCTACCGCCAGTCTCTCCAGAGCCCGCGGTTGTGGAGCAGGCGATCACGGCCCTGCCCCAAGCCCTGGATCGCCACACCCTGGAACGGCGCCTGCCCGATCTGCCGCTGCCCCTGCAGGCTGCCCTCGGTCTGGCTTTGGCCGAGCTGGATGGCCTTGGTTCTCCCGCGGCCGGTGGCTGGTTGCCGGCCCCGCCTTCGGCGCTGCTCCTGCCGGCGGGGGCGGCGATGCTGCCTGCCCTGGAGCGGGCTCTGGCCCCATCGATCCCGGGGGCAGGGGCCGAGCTGGATCGTCCACCTCCCACCGTCAAGTGGAAGGTGGCGGCGGCTGAGGAGACCATGGAGTGGGCGCTGCTGCAGACCCTGCTCGATCGCCTGCCGGCCGGGGCCCGTCTGCGGTTGGATGCCAATGGCGGCTGGTCCCGGGCAGTGGCCTGGCGCTGGGCTGAGAAACTGGCGGCAGATCCCCGCTTGGAGTGGTTGGAGCAGCCCCTGGCCCCCGGGGATGGCGAGGGGCTGCGAAGCCTGGCGGCCCTGGTGCCGGTGGCCCTCGATGAATCCCTGCGGCTCGATCCGGGCCTGGCGGTCGGCTGGCCGGGGTGGCTGGTGCGACGTCCCGCCCTGGAGGGGGATCCGAGGCCGCTGTTGTTGGCTCTGGTCCAGGGTCGGCGCGGCTGGATGGTGAGCACCGCCTTCGAAACCGGCATCGGCTGGCGCTTGGTGGCCCATCTGGCGGCGTTGCAGCGGCGGGGGCCCACCCCCTGTGCCCCTGGTCTTGCCCCTGGCTGGCGGCCCCAGGGTGGGTTGTTTCATCGGGATCCCCAGGCAGTGTGGGAGGCGGCGCCATGGACCTGAGGCTGCTGGTGGGCGGGCAGGCCAGGGACGACCTGGCGGCGGCGATCGTGGGCGGCTGGCAGGACCGGGCTCTGGTGGCCCTGGCTGGTGAGCGGGAGCGGCACGCCTTGGCGGCGGCGCTGGCAGCAGCCCAGGCAGCCCCTGATGCTGCTGATCTGGCGGCCGATGGTGCGGCGGTGGTGGTGGGCAGCGGTGGCACCAGCGGTGGCCGCCGTTGGTGCTTGCAACCCCTGGCCCATCTGCAGGCCTCGGCGGTGGCCAGTGGGCACTGGCTGCAGCACCAGGGGCTCGATCCCTCCACGCTGGTTCTGTTCAATCCTCTCCCCCTGCACCACATCAGTGGCCTGATGCCCCTGGTGCGCTCCAGGGAGTGGGGGGTCCCCCACCACTTCCTGGCCCCGGGGCTGCTGAAGGATCCCCAGGCCCTGGCGGAGGCGACGCCAGGGCCTGGGGGGCGGCCGGCCCTCCTGTCGCTGGTGCCGACCCAGCTCGAACGTCTGCTGCAGTGGGAGGCCGGTCGAACCTGGTTGGCCCGATTTGCCCTGATCTGGGTGGGGGGTGCCGGTCTGGATGGGGCCGCGGCGGCCCGGGCCCGGGCCCTGGGATTGCGGTTGTCGCCCTGCTACGGCGCCACCGAAACCGCCGCCATGGTGTGCGCGCTGCCGCCCCAGGAGTTCCTGGAGGGGGCGGACGGCTGCGGGGCGGCGTTGGGTGATGTGCGACTGCGGCTGGCCCCGGGCGATGGTGCTGTGGAGGTGGCCACAGCCCGGCTGGCCCGGGGCTGGTTGGGGGTCGACGGCCTGGAGCCCCTTCCCCTTCAGGAGGGTGGCTGGTGGCGTAGCGGCGATGGCGGCCGGCTCGATGCCGGCCGGCCGGGCGCAGGCGGGAACCTCACGATCCTGGGCCGGCTTGATGGGGCGATTCACAGCGGGGGCGTCACGGTGTTTCCGGATCAGCTGACCCTGAGGCTGCAGGCCCTCGCCCGGGCTGCGGCCCTTCCCCTAGACGAGGTTCTGCTGCTTCCCCGGGCCGAGCCCCCCTGGGGGGAGCGCCTGTCGGGGCTGGTGGCTCCGGCTCCAGGGGCCGATGGCCAGGCTTTGCTGCAGGCCCTTGCCCGATTGGTCGGCACCTGGCCTGCCGCTGAACGGCCCCGGCGGTGGCTCCTCTGCCCGGATCTGGCCCCCGGCGTGGCCGGCAAATGGGAACGGGCCCGATGGCAGTCTTGGCTCGAAACGGAGCTGGGGCAGCAGGAAGCGCCCGATCAGCCCTGACTCAGGGGGCGGCGGAGGGGGCGGCGGCTCCAGGGGCGGCGGCAGCTGGCGCGGCTTCGCTGCCACTGGTGCTGGTGCCGCCCGGGGCGACCTGGCTGAAGGTGCGACTGGCGAAATCATTGTTGATCGCGACCCTGCTGACTGTCAGTTGAATCAGGGCCTCATCATTCATCCGGATCAGGGTGGCCACCGCCTGGGGGGAATTGAGAGCGGTGAAATCGCTGGGATTCTTGGGGTCGGAAGCAATCTGTTGGTTGGCCAGCGCCGAGTTGACCATCCGCAGCAGGTTGGAGGCCTGCACGTAGACAGATTTTGCCTGGGTGGCGTTGCTGCTCTGGGAGAATGTCTGGGGATAAATCACGCAGATCCCCAGGATCAAGCTCGATGTCATCATCACATTGAGAAGGGTGCGATTCTTGGTCTTGAGTCCATCCGGTGCCACTGAGGCCAGGCAGATGGTCACCAGGATCGCGGCAGCCGTGCCTACAAACGTGAAGGAAGTGAACTGAATCTCAAAGTTATGGCTCATCAGGCAATGGGAGTTCATCACACCACGGATTTCATGGTGCTGCTCCAGCAGTCGCGCCCTCTGAGACGGGGACGCTGAGTTGAGGTTGTTCAGGGCCTGGGTGAGGGCCTGCTGCGATTGCTTCCAATCCTCAGCGCCATCTTCAGTTGAGGACGGCAGTGAATTCGGCCCGGAAGAATGGATGCAGAGATCCCAGCGATGGATCACGTTGCGCGTGACTTCCATGTTCACGTAAAAGGTCACACCGGCGCTTAAAAACATGGCGCTGGTGAGCACCGTATGGCCGAAAAGGCTCAGCCGGAGGCTTGGACGATCTCCGCCCGTTGGATCATCCCGGGTGGTGAGCAGGTCAAGCAGTTGTCTCCAGCGTGTTCTCCCGGCGGCCGGTGGAGCAGGCCCGGGGGCTGTCGTCGCCGTTGCTGCTGTTGTTGGCGTTGTCGGTGGCGTTGTTGGCGGCGGCTCCGGCGGTGATGGGCCGGCGGCTGCAGGGCTGGGGTCGCTCAAGGGAGGGCCGTTGCAGGCGGGGGATGGGCCCGAATGCCCTTGGTTAGGTCAACGTATCGATTTCCTCCGCGCTCGACAAGCCCTGGTGGGGCGTTGTTGCGTGGTTCGGTGCTTAAAGCGGACGGATGCCGAGTCCGAGGCCGGAGGCTTCCAGCCAGCGGTTGATGCCGTCAGGCAGTGGGCAGCGCCGCCGGCTGCTGGCCTCGATCGCCAGGTGCCGGGTCAGCCCTGTGGCCACCTCCTCCCCCTGGCGCTGGAAGCGGCAGTGGAGCGTGAAACTGCCCGGATCCAGGCGCTGTGGCTGAAGGTGGATCGCCAGGACGTCGCCGCAGAGCAGGGGCCGCCGGAAGTCGGCCTGGCAATGAACGATCGGCAGGGCCACCGAGGCCTGGGGCGGGGCGGGCTGGTCGCTGCCCGGGCTGGCAGGCGCCTGGGCCCAGCTCGGCTGCGGAAAGATGGAGGCCGCCGGCAGGCCGAAACGGTCCAGGCTTTCTTCGTAGGCCTCGTGGCACCAGCGCAGCAGTTGGTGGAAGTGCATCACCCCGGCGGCATCGGTGTCCCCGAAGCGAACGGTGCGCTGCAGCTGCAGCCAATGGGCGGGATCCATGGCTCCATGCTGTCATGGCTCCCGGGAGAAGTCTGGATCGGGATCGCTAAGATTCCCCCAGGTTTTTCGATTCGGAGCCATGGCCATCCGGTCCCGTCGTCCGTTTACCTTGCTGGCCACCGTTGCAATCCTGGGGCCTGCACTGGTCGGTTGTAACCAGATTCAGCAAGCGATCAATCGCACAAGGCAGGGTTTGCCGCCATCTCCAACGCCCAATGCCACCCCCGGCGGGGAGCGGCCGACTATTCCCTATCTCTACACGGGTAATTCCCGCAAAGCCACAAGCCAGGACATCAACGCCTGTGCATCCAATGTCCGTTCGATTCTGGCCAGCAATGGCTATGTTGATTCCACCAATGAGAGCCGAAACGAGGAAGGTTCGGCCGTATGGGTGTCCGGGGATCGCATGGACATGGGCATCAGTGCAGAGTTCCAGTGTTCCAGCAACGGGGTGACGGTGTTGGCCATGGCGGGCATGGACAATGACAAGCTTTTCGCCGAATACGACCGCATCCACAATCTCAACTGGTGAGATCAGATGGTGAGATCAGATGGGCTGCAGCGGCAGTGAAGGGATGGGGTCAACCGCTTGGGTTGACCCTCCACTGGCATTGATCTGGAAGGTTGGAACATCCCGGTTGCTCTGATCGGCGCCTGGCTTGTTCCGATCCGGCATGATCAGCGATCCACGGACCCCATGATCACATCAATCGAGCCAAGAATCGCCATGATGTCGGCCACCTTGGCACCCTTGAGGATGTGGGGCAGGATCTGGAGGTTGTTGAGATCGGCGGCCCTGATCTTGAAGCGCCAAGGGGTGACGTCGTCGTTGCCCTGGATCAACACCCCGATCTCACCCTTGCCCGATTCCAGACGGGTGTAGAGCTCGCCCGAAGGAATTTTGAAGGTGGGAGCCACTTTCTTGGCCACATACTGATAGTCGAAGCCGTACCACTCGCTCTTCTTGCCTTCTGCCAGTCGGCGGGCTTCCAGGTTTTCGGTGGGACCGCCTGGGATCATCTTGATCGCCTGGCGAAGGATCTTGAGGGATTGGCGCATCTCCTCGATCCTGACGCGGTAGCGGGCAAAGCAATCGCCTTCCTGCTCACAGGCCACCGACCACTCGAAATCGTCGTAGCACTCGTAGTGGTCGATCTTGCGCAGATCCCAGGGCACCCCGGAGGCCCGCAGCATCGGGCCGGAGAGGCTCCAGTTGATCGCCATCTCACGGCTGATCGTGCCGAGGCCTTCAATTCGTTTGCGGAAGATCGGATTGTTTGTGATCAGTTTTTCGTATTCATCGATCTTCGGTCCAAACCAATCACAGAAGTCTTCGCATTTCTCAAGCCAGCCCCAGGGCAGGTCTGCGGCCACGCCACCGATACGGAAATAGTTGTTATTGATCAACCGTTGACCCGTGGCGGCTTCCCAGAGGTCATAGATCATCTCCCGCTCCCGGAAGATGTAGAAAAAGGGTGTCTGGGCACCGACGTCCGCCAAGAAGGGGCCAAGCCAGAGAAGGTGATTGGCGATCCGGTTCAGCTCCAGCATGATCACGCGGATGTAGCTGGCGCGCTTCGGAACCGGCACATTGGCCAGCCGTTCCGGGGCATTCACCACGATCGCCTCGTAGAACATGCCGGCCGCATAATCCATGCGGCTCACGTAGGGCACGAACATCACGTTCGTGCGGTTTTCAGCAATCTTCTCCATGCCGCGGTGGAGGTAGCCGATCACCGGCTCGCAATCCACCACGTCTTCCCCATCCAGGGTCATAACCAGCCTCAGCACCCCGTGCATGGAGGGGTGATGGGGGCCGAAATTGACCACCATCGGCTCGGTGCGTGTCTCGAGCTGCGTCATGGGGCCGCGGCCTTGATGGGTTCGTCTGGCGGGATCTTAGGAAGGAGGGCGGGGAGCGGGGCCTACCCATTCCCGGATCCGAGCGTTTGCCTTGTCCCTGCCGCCTACCAGTCCACCGGCCCTGTTCGAGCATGAGCCTGTGTTGGCCGCTGCCGTCCTGGACTGCCTGGCCGGCTTGCCCCCGGGGCTGGCAGGGGCTCCCCCCTGGCTTCTGGATGGCACCCTCGGGGGCGGTGGCCACAGCGCCCTGCTGCTGGCGGCCCACCCCGACCTGCAGCTGATCGGCCTTGATCAGGATCCGACGGCCCGGGCCGCCGCGGCCAGCCGCCTGGCCCCCTTTGGGGATCGGGTGCGGATCGAGGCCGCCAATTTCGGGACCTACCAGCCGCTGGTTCCCCTCAGTGCCGTGCTTGTCGATCTCGGGGTGAGCAGTCCGCAGCTGGATGTGGCCGAACGGGGCTTCAGCTTCCGGCTCGATGGCCCGCTCGACATGCGCATGGACCCCGCCCGAGGGGAGACCGCCGCCGAGCTGCTGGATCGCCTGGGCGAGGCGGAGCTCGCCGACCTCCTCTATGCCTACGGCGAGGAGCGGTTGTCGCGGCGGATCGCCCGCCGCATCCTGGAACGGCGACCCTGGAGTGGCGCTGCCGGCCAGGCCCGTGGCATCGACGGCCGGGGCACCGCCGCCCTGGCCTATCTGATCGCCGGTTGTTATCCTCCCGCCGCCCGGCGTGGTCGGATCCACCCCGCCACCCGCAGCTTTCAGGCCCTGCGCATTGCTGTGAATGGGGAGCTCACGATGCTTGAAAGCCTGTTGCAACGCTCCCCCGACTGGTTGGTCCCGGGGGGCCTCCTGGCGGTGATCAGCTTCCATTCCCTGGAGGACCGTCGGGTCAAGACCGCCTTTCTGCAAGACGACCGGTTGGAACGGGTGACCCGAAAGGCTCTGGTGGCTGATGGGACCGAGGTCGAGGCCAACTCCCGCAGCCGCTCCGCCCGGTTGCGGGTTGCTCGCCGGCTGGAGCCGGCAGATTCCGCCGTTCCATCGCGATGACCCTGCTGACCGGCCTCGACCGCACCGAGCTGCTCTGGTGGGTGGCCTTGCTGATGCAGCTGCTGGCGATCCCGGGCACCTTGCTGCCGGTGTTGCCAGGGCTGGTGTTGTTGCCGCTGGGCGCCGGACTCTGGTGCTGGGCGGTGGGCTGGGGTGCCGGCTGGCCGCCCCTGGTGCTGGCCCTGGTGCTGCTTCTGTTCGGCTGGGGGGCCGAGGCCCTCGGCCTGCTGCTCGGCCCTGCTCGCCTGCAGGCCAGTCGCTGGGCCTATGCCGGAGCTGGCCTCGGTTTGCTGGCCGGGGTGATGGGCCTGCTGCCGGCCCTGCCGGTCGGCGGTCCGTTGCTGGGGGCGCTGGTCGGTCCCTGGCTCGGCGCAGCCCTGGGGGAACTGCTGGCCCAGGTTCGGCTCCGGGACGGGGCCCTGCCGGCATCCGATCTGGCGCGTCGGGTGATCCTGGTGGGCGCCGCCGTGGTGGTGGGGCTGCTGGTCAGTCGACTGGCCCAGATGCTGCTGGCCGTGGTGGGGGTGGTGGGGTTCGTGCTGCTCAGCCGTTGAGGTCCCGGCGCAGGTCCCGCACCGTCCGCGTCACGATGGTGATCGCTTGGTTGATCTCGGCGTCGGTGGTGGGTCGCCCGAGACTGAAACGGATCGAGGCCGTGGCCTGCTGACGGGTCAGCCCCAGGGCCGCCAGCACGTGGGATGGGCGCCCCTGGCTGCAGGCGGAGCCGCTGCTCACCGCCAGATGGCGTCGCAGTTCCTGGTGCAGACGCGTGCCATCCACCCCGCCGATGCAGACGTTGAGGTTGTGGGCCAGGCGCTCGCTGCGATGGCCGTTGCATGACACATCGCCGAGGGCCTCGAGGGCTTGCCAGAGCCGATCCCGCAGGCCCCCGAGGCGCCGCTGCCGTTCCTCCCGATCGGCCTCCGCCAGGCTGGCGGCCTCCGCCAGCCCCAGGATCAGGGGCACCGGCAGGGTGCCCGCCCTGAGGCCGCGTTCCTGATCCCCGCCATGGAGCTGGGGCGCCAGCGGCACCCCGTCGGCCACCACCAGGGCGCCGATGCCCTTCGGGCCATGGATCTTGTGGCCGCTGAGGCTCAGCAGGTCGATGCCGAGATCCTGGATGCGCAGGGGGATGTGGCCGAAGGCCTGGGCGGCATCGCAGTGGAGCCGCACCCCCCGCTCGCGGCAGAGCCGACCGATGGCGGCCAGGGGTTGCAGCACCCCGATCTCGTTGTTCGCGGCCATCACGCTCAGAGCCAGCGTGTCCGGCCGCAGGGCGGCCTGCAACCGCTCCAGGTCGAGCAGGCCGTCCGGTTCCACCGGCAGCACCGTCACGGCATGGCCCTGGCGTGCCAGCCAGGCGATCGGATCGAGGACAGCCCGGTGTTCGGTGGCGACGGTCACCAGGTGCAGCCGGCGACCACCCCGTTCCCGTTCCGCCTCCGCCAGCCCCTTGAGGGCCAGGTTGTTGGCCTCGGTGGCTCCGCTGGTGAACAGCACCTGGTCGGGCTTCGCCCCGAGGCAGGCCGCCAGCTTCCTGCGGGCCTGCTCCACCGCCGCAGCGGCCAGGAGCCCGGGGCGATGCAGGCGGCTGGCGGCGTTGGCGAAGTCCTGGCGCCAATAGGGCTCCATGACCGCCACCACCGCCGGGTCACAGGGGGTGGTGGCCTGATGATCGAGGTAGGGATGGCTGCCGGTCACGGCATGGGCCTGGGGCGATCTGGTCATGATGGCCCCCTCAGCCGATGGCCGCGGTACCGGCCATGCTGGTGCCTCCCAGCTCCGGGCCTTCGATGGACTGCAGGTTCCCTTTCGCCCTGGCCCCCATCCCGGTCGGCAGTCGGCCCCGCCGGTTTGTGGTGGCCCTGGCGCTGCTTCTGCTTCCCGGGGTGACCGGCCTGGCCCTGGCTCCCGGGAAGGGCGGGGCAGCCGACATCCCCTCCGCCGAAGAGCTCCGTCCTGCCGGGTTGGTGCTGCTGGAGGAGCGTCAGATGATGGAGGGGAAGCAGGCGATCGGGATCATGGAGGCCAAGGCCGATCCCGCCGAGCCGGGTCTGTGGCGGGTGAAGGTCTGGGATGAACGCCCCGACCAGGCCTTGGTCCGCCATGAAACGGTGCGTTGCCAAGTCACCAATCCGATGCGGGTCACCAATGATGGCCGCCAGCTGATGGTGCGTTTCCTCAACCCCGGCGGGGCGATCTCTCCCGGCAATCGCCGCGATCACCTGGTCTGGTGGGCGGTGTGCTTCCCCGATCAGGCCGGCCGTGATCCGGCCCAGCTCGGGGCCACGGCCCGCCGCCTCGGCTTCAGCGGCCAGCTGGTGGAGCGGGAGCTCGTGGTGCCAGGCGGCAATCGCTGAGGGCCGGAGCCGGGGGGCAACCGGCCCGGGCGGTGGGGGATTCCCCCCTGGGATCCACCGCGTTTGATCGATACATTTCCCCCTGCCCGCCGTCGCGATCCGGTCATGTCTGCAGTTTCCCCGTCGTCGGAATTCCCCGGCGAAGCCGGCAGCAGCCAGGCTGCTGAGGTCGCCCAGGAGGGTGCTGGGGTCGCGGCGCCCGTGCGGCTGCTGTTGGTGGATGACGAACCGGGCCTGCGCACCGCCGTCAAGGCCTACCTCGAGGACGAGGGCTTCCAGGTGACCACCGCCAACGATGGCGAGGAGGGCTGGGAGAAGGCCCAGCAGCTGCTCCCCGATGTGGTGATCAGCGACGTGATGATGCCCCGCTGCGATGGTTACGGGCTGCTGAAGCGGCTGCGGGCGGATGAGCGCCTCGGTGGTACGCCGGTGATCTTCCTCACGGCCAAGGGGATGACGGCCGATCGCATCGCCGGGTTCCAGGCCGGCGCCGACGACTACATCCCCAAGCCCTTCGATCCGGATGAATTGGTGGCCCGGGTCCACAACGTGGTGCGGCGCCAGGAGCGGCTGCTGGCGGAGGCCGCCCGTTATGCCGATGCCGACATCGGGCAGATGGCCCGCCAGATCACCGAGATCCGCTCCCTGCTCTCCACCGGGGGCCAGCGCAAGGGGCCCGCTGCCCCCACGTTTGAATTCACCCCCCGGGAGGCTTCGGTGCTGCAGCTCGTGGCCGAGGGGCTCATGAACAAGGAAATCGCCCGGCGCCTGGAAACCTCCATCCGCAACGTCGAGAAGTACGTGAGTCGGCTGTTCATCAAGACCGGCACCGCCAGCCGCACCGAGCTGGTGCGCTACGCCCTTGAACATGGCCTGGTGGAGTGATCCCCCCGCCAGCGAGTTGTCCGCTCTGGCGGCCTGCGGCCCTGAATGGCGGTCACGCCTATCGCGACCGTGTCCAGGTTCCGGCCGCCAGCGTGGCTGGGTTTTACGCCGAGCGGTATCCCCACTCGGATCGATCCACCTGGATCGAGCGGCTCGTCGCCGGTGAGATCCGGTGCAACGGCCGGAGGCTCCGGGCCGATGGGCCGCTCGTCGCCGGGGATCGGCTGGTCTGGCATCGGCCCCCCTGGGAGGAGGCCGCCGTGCCGGTGCTGCCTCAGGGCGCGATCGTCTTCGATGACGGGGATCTGCTGGTGCTCAACAAGCCCCCGGGCTTGCCGGTGCTGCCCGCCGGTGGCTTTCTGGAGCACACGCTGCTGAAGCAGCTCGAGGGCTGGGCCGCCGACGGCGTGATCGCCACCACCGCTGGCATCCCCAGGCCGGTGCATCGCCTTGGGCGCTTCACCTCGGGCTTGCTCGTCTGTGCGCGCCGTTCCCGGACCAGGGCCTGGTTGAGCGCCCAGTTGCGCGACAGCACCGAGGCCGGCGCCGCCGCCGCTTCCCCCGGGCCCGGCCGCTCCTGCCGCAAGGTGTATCTGGCACTCACCGAGCCGTTGCCCGCCGATTGGCCCGTGGGCGAATCCCGGGACATCAGCACAGCGATCGGCCGTCGCCCCCATCCACGGCTGGGGCAGCTCTGGTGTGCGGTGGAGCCCGGTGAGAGCGGTGCCTTGGCGAGCTGCAGCACCGTCACCCTGCGGGAGCGATCGGCCGGGGCCTGCCTTGTGCAGGTGGTGATCGCCACGGGGCGGCCCCACCAGATCCGCATCCATTGCGCTGCCATCGGCGCGCCGCTGCTGGGCGACCCCCTGTTTGCCCCCGGTGGTGCGGTCCGGGTGGGGGCGCTGCCCGGGGACGGGGGCTACCGGCTCCAGGCGCAGGCGCTGGAGCTGCAGGGCGCCGATGGTTCCCGGCTGGTTCTGGAGGCACCGCCACCCCCGTGGTGACCCGGTGCAGGGGCTGGCACCACCGACCGCTTGTCCGTTCGCCGCCGCTGCCACGCTTTTTGCAGATCCCCGCTCCCTCCGCGTGTCCCAGAGCCCCGAGGCCGAGCCGCTGTCGCCGGCGGCGATCGCCGCCCGCTTCGTGGAACCCGGGCGGATTCGGGCCGTGCAACCGCTCGGCAACGGCCAGATCAACGACACCTACCTGGTGCAGTTGCAGCCCGATGCAGGCGCCGCTGAGAACGAGGAGCGGGCGGGCTTCGGGGCAGCGTTTGTGTTGCAGCGGCTGAATGCCGAGGTGTTCAAGGATCCGGCCGAGGTGATCGCCAATCACGGCATCGTTGAGGAGCATGTGAACCGGCGGTTGCAGGCCGGCGTTCCTGCCCTGGCCGGGCGCCGCTGGGAGATGCCGGACTTGCTGCCGCCCCGGGAGGAACCCGGGCCGGCGCTGGTGGTGGCCGGCGACCACTGGCGGGCCCTGCGCTTCATCGATGGGGCCGAGAGCGTCGAGGTGATCGCCGGCCCCGACCAGGCCCGCCAGGTGGGGGTGGGCCTGGGGATGTTCCATCTGCTGATCAGTGATCTGCCGGTCGAGCGGCTGACCGACACCCTGGAGGGCTTTCACATCACCCCCCTCTATCTGGAGCGGTACGACGCGCTGGGCGAGCGGCGCACCGGCCGCAGGCCCGGCGAGGGGGATCAGGCCGACTGGCTCCAGCACCAGCTTTGGTGTGAGGCCTTCATCGAGGCCAGGCGCGATCTGGCGCCGGTGCTGGAGCAGGCCAGGGCCGACGGCCGGCTTCCCCTGAGGCCGATCCATGGCGACCCGAAGGTCAACAACCTGCTGCTGGATCCAGCCAGTGGCGAGGCGATCGCCCTGATCGATCTCGACACCGTCAAGCCAGGGTTGGTGCATTACGACATCGGCGACTGCCTGCGCTCGGGCTGCAATCCCCTTGGGGAGGACACCACCGCCTTCGAGGCGGTGCACTTCGAGGCCGAGCTGTTTGCGGCGATGCTGTCGGGGTATCTCTCGGTGGCCCGCAGCTTTCTCACCAAGCCCGACTGGGAGGCCCTGCTGGTGGCGCCGCGGCTGCTGGCCTTTGAGCTCGGGCTGCGCTTCTACACCGATCACCTGGAAGGGGATTCCTATTTCCGCACCCTCCACCCCCGCCACAACCTCGACCGGGCCCTGGTGCAGTTCCACCTGGTGGCCAGCATCGAGGCCCAGCAGGAGGCGTTGGCCGCGATCGTGGAGGGTCTGCGATGAGCGGCTGGCAGCGGTTGGTGCCCTTCCCGGAGGTCGACCCCTCGCCGTCGCGGCCTGACCTGGATCTGGTCGGTGCCTTTGCCTGCCACCAAGGTTCCCTTCAGCTGCGCTTCCGGTTGCAGGGCGATCTCCATCGGTTGACCATGCCCGAGCGCTCTGGGGCCCCGACCCGCCGTGACGGCCTCTGGGAGCACACCTGCTTTGAGGCCTTCTGGGGACAGCGCGGCGACGAGCGGTACTGGGAGCTCAATGCCAGCCCCAGCGGCGACTGGAATCTCTACCGGCTCGATCGCTACCGCGAGGGCCTGCGGCCGGAGTCGCTGGCCCAGCCCCCCCACTGTCAGTGGACCCTGGGGGAAGCCCCTGGGGGCGGCCAGCAGTTGGAGCTGGAGCTCTGGTGCGACCTGCCTCTCCAGCTGCAGGCGGCAGGGCTGGAGGTGGCCCTCACGGCTGTGGTGGAGCAAGGCGACGGCACCCTCAGCTACTGGGGCCTGGTCCATCCCGGCCCGGAGCCCGATTTCCATCGCCGCGACAGCTTTGTGCTGCGGCCCTGAGCAGCTGGGGCTACCCCGGCTCCCGATAGCGTCAGGCCCTCGCCCATGCCGCGGCCCGATGCGCCTTCCCGCTCCGCTCCGCCCCCTCATGGTTACCGCTGCCAGCGCCCTGTTGCTGGTGCCCCTCGGCTGCGCCAGGGCTGATCAGGCCCAGCAGCACGGCGCGGAGGCCATGGCTGGATCGGGGACTGGAGCGGCGGAGCCGTCGCTGTCCTTGCCCGGTGCCCCGGGGTTGCCCCGCCAGGCTGATGGACGGCACTACCCGGTGCTGCCCACCGATCGTCTGCAGCTGGCCCGTCTGCTCGAGAGGGTGGAGCTGGCGGTGCGGGATCCGCTCACGCCGGAGTCGGCCTTGCCGGCCCTGGGTCATCAGCAGCAGGTGATGTATCGGGTCCTGGCCGAGCGGCCCGCCATCGCCGCCCGGGTGCTGCCCCTGCTGGCCCCCCGCTGGCGGTCGGTGGCGGAGCGGGCGATCGCCGCCCGCCGCGAATTTCTGGCGATGCGCCGGGGTGCTCCGGCCAGCACCGTGCCGGCCTGGCGGATTCAGGCGCCCGCACCCCGGGAGGCTCTGCTGAGCTCCTACCGCCGTGCTTCGGCGGCCACCGGCATCCCCTGGGAGGTGCTGGCGGCGGTGAACCTGGTGGAAACGGGCCTGGGAAGGATCGATGGGATCTCGGTGGCGGGAGCCCAGGGCCCCATGCAGTTCCTGCCCAGCACCTGGGCGGAAGCGGGCATCGGCAAGGGCGACATCCGCCACTACGACGATGCGATTCAGGCGGCGGCCCGTTATCTGGTGCGGCGTGGCGGACCGAAGGATCTGCGCCGGGCCCTCTGGGGTTACAACAACAGCGATCACTACGGCCGGGCCGTGCTGCTCTACGCCTCCCTGATCCGGGAGGATCCGGCGGTCTTCCGGGGCTTTTACAACTGGGAGATCCACGTCCCCACCGTGGTCGGGGATGTCTGGTTGCCGGTGGGTTACGCCCAGGCCCGGCGCCTGCCGGTGCAGACCTACCTGCGGCAGGTGCCCGCCAGTGCTCCGCCGGCTCCGGCGCCCTGAGCCAGAGCCGTGAGGCAGGCCCGGTGAAAGAGGCCTCAGGCCTTCTCGAAGGCCAGCAGGCGGGAGAAATAGAAGGGGGCCTTGTTGAGGCTGCGACGCTTGAGCACGAAGCCGGCGTCAGCGGCCGCCTTGACGATCCCGTCTTCCCGCAGGGTGTAGGCGCGGGTGGTCTTGCTCGGACCCGGGAAGAGCTGGCCGATGCCCTTGAGCGCCGCCAGCAGGGGGGTGTAGGGCGCGAAGCTCACGATCAGGTGCCGTTCGGCCATGGCGGCCAGGTGCCGCACCATCTCCTCGGCTGGCTGCTGGGGGTAGTGGATGAACACATCCAGGCAGATCACCGTGTCGTAATGCCCGGTGAGGCTCTCGAGATCGGAGGCCAGGAAGCTGATCCGCTCCGGGCTGATGCCGGCCTCGCCGGCCCGCCGCGCGGCTTCCTGCACCATCGCCCCGGAGAGGTCGGAAGCGGCGATCGAACCCGCCCCCAGCTGGGCCAGGGGCAGGGTCAGGCTGCCGACACCGCAGCCGGCATCGCAGAAGCTTCGGCCGGCCAGAGTCCCCTGCGCCTGGAGCCAGGCCAGCACGTTGTCCACCGTTTTCTGGTGACCAATACGGATGTTGCGCTGCACCCGGTTGACGTCGTCGCTGTCGCTGTAGATGCGGTTCCAGCGATCGAAGCCGGTGGTCTCGAAGTAGCCCTTCACCTCCTGCTTCTCGGTGGCCTTGGCCTGGGATGGGTCGAGCAGCTCGGAGGAGGCCATCAGGGGGTGCTGCCTGGTGCAGCCGGCAATGGCGGCAGGATAGGGGCTGCAGTGCTGCTGCCCTCCGGGGTCGATCCGGCCGTCGTCGATTCAGGCCGGCCGCCAGGTGGGCCCGGCATCCCCCGCCCGCCAGCGCAGGCAGTGATCGAGCGGGCGGTCCTGCAGCAGCAGCGGCAGCGGCCGTGCATCCCCCAGCCAGCGCCTCGGCCGCACCGTGGCGGCGGCGATCGCTCGGGCCGGATCCCCGCTCCAGTGGCCCAGGCGCCGCACCCCCTCGAGCAGGGGCAGGGTGGTGCCGGCAAGGGTGCCATCGCTGAGGCGGCAACTGCCATCGCGCACGGTCAGCAGCCGCTCGTCCCAGGGGTGCTGCCCGGGGTCCAGGCCATAGGGAGCCAGGGCATCGCTCACCAGCACCACCTGATCCGGTGCCAGCCGCTGCAGCAGCACCGCCATCGACGGCGCCACATGCACCCCATCGGCGATCAGGCCGAGGGCCACATCGCCGCGCAGAGCGGCGGCGGCGAGCGGTCCCGGCGCCCGGTGATGCAGGCCGGCCATGGCATTGAAGGCATGGGTGACCATCCCCACGCCGGCCTCGAAGGCCTGATTGGCCTGCGCTTCATGGGCGGCGCTGTGGCCGAGGCTGACCACCACCCCCCGCTGGCGCAGCTCGCGGACCACCGCTTCGGCCCCAGGCAGTTCCGGGGCCAGGGTCACCAGGCTGATGTCGGCCATGAGGGCCTTGCCATCGCGGCTCCAGCCCGGCCCGCAGGCGAAGCCGGCGATGCGTTCGCTCAGGGACTCCAGGCTTGGGGCGGCCAGGTGCTGTGCGGGGTGGGCGCCGCGCCGCTCCGGGGCCAGAAACGGCCCCTCCAGGTGCGCCCCCAACAACCCGCAACGGCCCGTTGACGTTGGCTGCGGCTCCTGGCGGGCCAGGGCCAGCACCCGCAGGGCCTCCCGCAGGGGTTCCACCCCGCAGGTCACCAGGGTCGGGCAGATCGCCTCGACGCCATCGCGCCAGAGCAGCTCCTGCAGGGCCATGAGTCGCGGCAGGTCGGCCTCCCGCAGCTCCGGGAAGGGCAGCCCCAGGCCGCCGTTGATCTGCAGGTCCACCCCCATCGGGCTGAGCCAGTCGCCCCCCCAGTCCTCACCGGCGGCGGCACTGCCGGCAGCCAGGGACTGCACCGAGGCGATGCGCTGCCCGTCGTCGAGGCCGAGGCGCCACAGCCCCGCGAGCCCTGGCAAACGGAGATTGGTGAGCCAGCGCATGGGCATGCGGTGCGGCCGCGGCGGGAGAATGCCAGTCTCGCTGCTCTGCCCTGTGCCGCCGATGTCCGCTTGCCCTCCGGTTGCCGTGGTGATGGGCAGCGATTCCGACCTGCCCACGATGCAGCCTGCGGTGGAGATGCTCGAGCGCTTCGGCGTGGCGGCCGAGGTGCGGGTGTTGTCCGCCCACCGCACGCCCCTGGAGATGGTGTCCTTCGCCCAGGGGGCCGTTGCGCGCGGCTTCAAGGTGGTGATCGCCGGTGCCGGTGGTGCCGCCCACCTGCCGGGCATGGTGGCCTCGCTCACCACCTTGCCGGTGATCGGCGTGCCGGTGCAGACCCGCGCCCTCTCCGGTGTCGATTCCCTGCATTCGATCGTGCAGATGCCGGCGGGCATCCCGGTGGCCACGGTGGCGATCGGCAACGGCGCCAACGCCGGCCTGCTGGCGGCCCAGATCCTGGCGATCGCCGATCCGCTGCTGGCGGAGCGGGTGGTGGCCTACCGCCGAGAACTTCACGATCAGGTGGTGGCCAAGGACGGCCGGCTGCTCGCGTTGGGCAGCAAGGCCTACCTCGCCCAGATGTGAAGCCGGCACCAGGACTGTTGGCGCCGGGTCTGGCTTTCGCTAGGGATGGGGTGGACGATCCATCGCTAACCCATGCCTTCCCTGCTTTCGATCAAGGTCGCAGGTCGTGTTGTCGGGCTGACCACCCTGTTGCTGGGCCTCAGCGGCGCGGCCCAGGCGGCCGAGTGGTACTTCTATGTGCAGAACAACAGCCGCTCCACCCTCACCCGCCTGGATGTCAAGCAGAAGGGAGGGCCCTGGAGTCGCTTCGATATCGGCAGTGGGATCGCCTCCGGTCAGAAGACGCGCATCGATTGGGCCGCCAACACCAACAATCAGGCCTGCAATCAGATCATCCGGGCCACCTTTGCCGATGGTTCGATGTCGAATGAACTGGTCAACGATTTCTGCAAGGATCTCGATACCCCGATTGTGTTCTCCGATTGAGGTCCTGCCGTTGCGGGGCTGACAGGTCCGGCCGGACGGCGTCAAGCTGAGGATTGTTCCAGGAACGGCATTGACGCCGTCAGGCAGTACCGATGTTGGAGCGGCTGGTCTTCCCCATCTGGGTGCGTCTCAGCCTGGCGCTGCCCCTCCTGGTCCTCAATCTCTGGGTGCTGCGGCAACTGCTGCTGCCCCTGGCTCCCTTCCCGGCCCTCTTCCTGACGGCGGCCCTGCTGGCCTTTTTGCTGTCGATTCCCTGCCAGTGGCTCACCCGACGGGGCCTGCCCCGGCCCCTGAGCCTGCTGCTGGTGCTCGGGGTGAGCGGCAGCCTGCTGGGGGGGGCGATCCTGCTGCTGTTGCCCCGGCTGCTCGATCAGCTGGTGGAGTTGGTGGCCGCCCTGCCGGGTTGGTTGGCGGAGGGGCAGGTGCTGCTGGGCGACCTGCAGCGATGGGCAGCCGCCCGGGGCTGGCCCACCGACTTCGGTGACCTGACCGGGGATCTGCTCGGGCGCTCCAGCCAGTTGGCCAGCCAGCTCAGCCAGCAGCTGTTCCTGGTGCTGGGCACCACCTTCAGCCTCACCCTCAACACCGTGATCGTGCTGGTGCTGGCGGTGTTTCTTCTGGTGGGAGGCGAATCCACGGCCCAGGGGCTGGCCCTGTGGCTGCCGCCCCAGGTGCGCACCCTCGTGCTCGATACCCTGAACCGCACGTTCCGGGGTTACTTCGGCGGCCAGGTGCTGCTGGCGGTGATCCTGAGCGGGGCCCAGATTCTGGTGTTCACGCTGCTGGGGATTCCCTACGGCGTCCTTTTCGCCGTGGCGATTGGATTCACCACCCTGGTGCCCTACGCCGCCGCCCTGACGATCCTTGTGGTCAGCGCCCTGCTGGCCCTCGACAATCCCCGTACCGGCCTGGAGGTGCTGGCGGCGGCCATCAGCGTCGGCCAGGTGGTGGATCAGGTGATTCAGCCTCGCCTGATGGGAAGCATCGTGGGGCTCCAACCCGCCTGGCTGCTGGTGAGCCTGCCGATCGGCGCCCGGGTGGGCAGCCTGATGGGCATGGGGCAGCTGCTGGGGTTGCTGCTGGCGGTGCCGCTGGCCAGTTGCGCCAAAACCTTTCTCGATGCCTGGCGCCAGCGTTCCTTCGGTTCCGATGAAGCCGATCAGGCCTCGCCGCCGATCACCCCGTTGGCCTCCAGATAGGTGAGCACCTCGGCCACGCAGGCCTCCAGGCTCTGGCGGCCGGTGTCGATCCTCAATTCCGGGGATTCGGGGGCTTCATAGGGGCTGGAGATGCCGGTGAACTCCTTGATCACCCCGGCCCGGGCCTTGGCATAGAGCCCCTTGGTGTCCCGCTCCTCACAGGTGTCGAGGTCGGCGGCGCAATGGATCTCGATGAAGTCGCCCGGCTCCACCAGGGCCCGGGCCCGGTCGCGGTCGGCCTTGAAGGGCGACACGAAGGCGGTGAGCACCACCACGCCGGCGTCGAGGAACAGCTTCGCCACCTCACCGATCCGTCGGATGTTCTCCTCGCGATCGGCATCGGAAAAGCCCAGGTCGGCGCAGAGCCCGTGGCGCACGTTGTCGCCATCCAGCACGTAACAGGCCAGACCCTGCTCGAACAGGGCGGAGTTGACGGCATTGGCCAGGGTGCTCTTGCCGGCCCCTGACAACCCTGTGAACCAGAGGATGGCGCTGCGGTGGCCGCGCTGGTGGGCCCGGGCACCACGGCTGACCGTGGAGTGATGCCAGGCGATGTTGGTGGCGGCCCCCTGGTTGGTGACGGCGCCGTAGGGCGAGCTGGCGGGGCTGGCGGTCATGGCGATGCGGCGCTGGTCAGGCGGCCATTGTCCTCCTCCGGGTGGGGATGGTATCGGGCCATGGCCGCAACAGGTGCCTCGCGCCGGGGGGACTCTGCTGGGGCACAGGTGGCGCGCACCGGCTCAGAAGCTTTTGATCAGCAGCGAGATCCCCATCAGCAGGGAGAGGCTCTCGAAGGCTCGCTTCACCAGCCGGTTGCCTTTGACGATGGCCAGGTGGGCGCCGAGATAGCCGCCGGCGATTGATCCCGCCAGCAGCATCGGCACCCAGCTCCAGGCGATCTGGCCCTGGCTGCCGAGGGTGAGGGCGCCGGCTCCGTTCCAGAACAGGCCCACCAGGATCAGGGTGTAGGCCACGGCACGGCCGTAGTCGAGGCCGAACCAGCGCACCAGCCACAGGGTCACGAACAGGCCGGTGCCGGAGGTGAGGGAACCGTTCAGGAAGCCGATGGCGGCCAGACCGAGGCCGCCCACCAGCAGGCGGTGGCGGTTGAGGGGCAGCGCCTGGCGGACGGTGCCCAGCTGGGGATTGGCCAGGGAATAGATCCCGATGCCGATCGTGAGCAGGCCCAGCAGCAGGGTGCAGAGCCGGGGCGGTAACGCCAGCACCACCCGGGCTCCGAGCACCACCCCCGGCAGGCCGGTGGCGAGGATGAAGGCCGCCAGGCGTGGATTGAGCGAGCGTTCGCGGGCATGGCGCAGGGTGGCCCCGATGCCGAGGGCGACGCTGGCCAGCTTGTGGGTGGCCAGGGCCAGGGGGAAGCTCAGCCCCAGCAGGATCAGCACCGGCAGCTGGATCAGTCCAGCGCCACCACCCGCCAGGGCCGAGAGCAGGTTCGCCACGAGCGCTGCGGCAAACAAGCCCAGTTGCAGCAGCAGATCGGGCGGACTCACGCGCAGCGATCCAGGGCAGATCGTTCCATCCTGCTTGCCGGGGGATCCGGCGGCCAGGGCTGGCGATGGTGCCTCGCCTGGGCAGAATGCAAATCTGCATGTGGAGGGTGGAATGGCTGTCAATATCAAGAGCCCCCGGGTGGATGCCCTGCTGGTCGAGTTGCGTCAGATGACCGGGCAGGGAGCCACCGAGATCGTGCGTGAGGCCCTGGAGCAGGAGTTGCAGCGCCAGCGTCGGCTGCGGCGCACGCAGCGGCTCAAGACCGAGCTGCTGCCCTTGCAGGACCAGGCGAAGGCGCGGCTGCAGCCGTTCGCCCAGGAGGCCCTCTACGACGACCAGGGGCTGCCGGTTTGATCCTCGACACCTCGGTGGTGCTGGCCGTTATCCAGCGTGAGAGCGGTTGGGAGCAGGCCTTGCACCGGCTGGAACAGGCGGAGCTGTTGCGCCTCTCCGCAGGCACCCTGCAGGAGTTGCTGGTGGTGGCCCATTGCCGTGCTGTTCTGGCAGAGGTGGAGGCTTTTCTTGAGCTGCTCGACCCTGATGTGGTGGCGGTGGATGCCGACCTCGCCCGGAGGGGGCTGGAGATCTACAGGCGCCATGGCAAAGGCCAGGGCGGCAGTGCTCAGTTGAATTTCGGTGATTGTTTCGCGGCGGCACTGGCCGAGCGCGACCAGCTGCCACTGGCCTTCGTGGGCAACGATTTCGACGCCGCTGGCTTCTGATCGCCACCGGATTCCTTCCTGAGCCCACAGCTCTAAGCCCTCGTCCAACAGCCTTGGCCCCCCGTCGCGGCCTGCAGCCCGGAGGCTCCTCGCCTCAGCCCCCCGCCTGCTTGGGGCGGAAGCCTGCCGCCTCCAGGGCCGCCAGGGCCACCGCCACCTGGTCGCCCTGCAGTTCGATCAGGCCGTCCTTGAGGGTGCCACCGGTGCCGGCCGCGGCCTTGAGCTGCTTGAGCAGGGCCTTGAGTTCGGCCTCCGGCGCCTCCAGGCCGGTGATCACCGTCACGAGCTTGCCGCCCTTGCCGGCCCTGGTGCGTTGCACCCGCACCCGCTGCTGGGCCTTGGGCATCGGTGCCGCCGCCGGGTCGTCGGGCCGCTGCAGGCTCGCTGAGCTGGTGAATTCCTGCCAGCCTCCCTGCTTCCCCATCCGCTGCCGCTGCCCACCTGGAGCTGATTCTGCTTCAGCCTGCCCTGCCCGCCCCAGGGCCAGGGGGCGTCCGCCCCTGGCGGCTTCCTAGGCTGGTAGCACTTCCATCGAGCCGCCGGTGACAGCCACCGTCCCCTCAGCCTCCACGCCTGATCACGCTGCCCTGCAGCTGGGCGTGCGTCCGAATGGCCTCGGTCGTTACGGCCAGTTCGGCGGCCAGTACGTGCCGGAAACGCTGATGCCTGCCCTGGCGGAACTGGAGGCCGCCGCCGCCGAGGCCTGGAAGGATCCGGCTTTCACCGATCGCCTCAACCATCTGCTGCGCACCTATGTGGGCCGGCCCAATCCCCTGTATGAGGCGGAGCGGCTCAGTGAGCACTACCGCCGCGCGGAGGGGGGCCCCCGCATCTGGCTGAAGCGCGAGGACCTCAACCACACCGGCGCCCACAAGATCAACAACGCCCTCGGCCAGGCCCTGCTGGCCCTGCGCATGGGCAAGAAGCGGATCATCGCCGAAACGGGCGCCGGTCAGCACGGGGTTGCCACCGCCACGGTCTGTGCCCGCTTCGGCCTGGAGTGTGTGGTCTACATGGGCGCCGAGGACATGCGCCGCCAGTCCCTGAACGTGTTCCGCATGCGGTTGCTGGGGGCCACGGTGCAGCCGGTGACCGCCGGCACCGCCACCCTCAAGGACGCCACCAGCGAAGCGATCCGCGACTGGGTGACCAATGTCGAGTCCACCCATTACATCCTGGGCTCCGTGGCCGGCCCGCACCCGTTCCCGATGCTCGTGCGGGATTTCCATGCCGTGATCGGTGAGGAAACGAAGCGCCAGTGCCATGAGGCCTTCGGCCGCAATCCCGACGTGCTGGTGGCCTGTGTCGGCGGTGGCTCCAACGCCATGGGCCTGTTCCATCCCTTCGTGCCCGACACCGACGTGCGCCTGATCGGCGTGGAGGCCGCCGGGGAGGGCGTGGCCAGCGGCCGCCATGCCGCCACGATCACCGAGGGCCGGGTGGGGGTGCTGCACGGGGCAATGAGTCTTCTCCTGCAGGACGACGACGGCCAGGTGCAGGAGGCCCATTCGATCAGTGCCGGCCTGGATTACCCCGGCGTCGGCCCTGAACACAGCTACCTCAAGACCATCGGCCGGGCCGAATACGCCGCCGTCACCGATGCCGAGGCCCTGGATGCCCTGCAGCTCCTCTGCCGCCTCGAGGGGATCATCCCGGCCCTGGAAACCGCCCATGCCTTCGCCTGGCTGGATCAGCTCTGCCCCACCCTGGCCCCCGGCACCGAGGTGGTGCTCAACCTCTCCGGCCGCGGCGACAAGGATGTCAACACGGTGGCCGAAAAGCTTGGTGGCGGCCTGGGCGGCTGAAGCCGTTGACTGCCCTCAGGCCAGCAGTCGCTCCAGGCAGGCAGCCACGGAGCTGACCGCGGCCCGGGCGGTGGCGTAGGCCATCCGCATCGGGCCCACCAGGGCCACCTTCCCGAGGCCATCGACGCCGCTGCGGTAGCTCGCGTGCACCACGGCGCAGTCGCGCAGGGCGTGGTGGGGATGCTCGGAGCCGATCCAGATGCCACCCAGGGCGACGGGGCACTCCTGCAGCACTTTGCGTGGGTCCTCTTCCACCAGCTGCAGCAAGGGGCGCAGGGAGGCGGTGGCGCTGAATTCGGGCTGCCCCAGCAGCCCCCCCAGCCCCATGGTCACGGCATCGCGGGTCTCCAGGGCGACGGAGGCCCGGTGGCTGTGGAGGCCCTGCCGGAGCACGGCACCGCTGGTGCGCAGGTGGGTGGGGAGCAGGCCCCAGTTGATGGTGCCGCCGTTGTCCTGGTTCAGTTGGTCGCTCGCCCAGCGCTCGAGGGACGGCAGTTCGGCCGCCGCGCTCAGGGGCAGGCGCAGGTTGAGGCTGCTGGCGGTGGCTGCCCCCTCCACCAGGAACACCAGCAGGCGATCACCACTGGGCACCAGCCGCAGGATCTGGAGTCGGGGCTGGGGTCTCTGGGGCCTTGTGATCAGGCTGAGCAGCCCGGTGAGATCGGCCAGCCGGCGGCTGAGGTGCAGGAGCAGGTCATCGAGGGCGGCCCAGCGCAGGCTCAGGCCCGTCAGTTCGCGGTCCAGCTGCAGGGCGGCGGCACCTGGAGGCGGCAGCAGTTGATCCACGAACAGTCGGTAGCCCTGCTGACTGGGGATCCGGCCCGCGGAGGTGTGCGGTTGGGTGAGCAGACCCCGCTGCTCCAGGGCACCCATGGCCGAGCGCACGGTGGCTGGGCTGGCGGGCAAGGCGAAGCGCCGCACCAGGGCCTGGCTTCCCACCGGTTCAATCGTGTCGACGTAGTGACGCACCGTGGCCTGCAGCACCTCCTGTTGGCGACGGGGCAGGGTCTGCAAGGCGGCGCTCAGCACCAAAGGGCCGGAAGGATCCTAGGGGCGGCGTCTTGGGGTCGATCGGGCTGCAGAGCGCTTCGTTGAGCGGGCCGCTGGGTCAACTCAGTAGCGCGGCACGTCGGGGTCCACGTCCACGCTCCAGGCATCGATGCCCCCCTGCAGGTTCCAGACGTCTTCGTAGCCATGGGCTTCGATCAGCCAGCAGGCCAGGTGCCAGCTGCGGACCCCCGCATGGCAGATCACTGCCACCGGCCTGTCGCGGCTCACCAGGTTCTCCAGCTCAGGAATCCAGTCCTGGGAGCGGCTCAGGGGCAGGTGCACCACCGGTTGGCGCAGGGGGGCCAGGGCCAGCTCCTCGCTTTCGCGCACATCCACGAGCTGGATCGGTTCGCCGGCAAGCAGGCGTTCCTGCAACTGCCGGGCCTGAATCACATGCGGTCGGACCATCGGTGCGCAAGGGACCTGCTGCCGCCCACTCTGACCCGCCACCCTGATCTGTCATGGCAAGCCGCTGGCCGCCCTCAACCCCGGCTCCGAGCCGGAGGGCTGCCAAACCGGGCTGCCATGCATAAAGATGAGGCCACTGCAACGGTTGGCGCATGAAGGCCCGCCCCTTTCTGGCGGTGGTGTTGGCAGGGGTCCTGGCCCTGCTGTCCCTCGGCATCGGCAGTTGGTGGTGGGTGGTGCGGCGCAGTCCGCTTCAGCTGCAGCACCAGCCCCTGGCGGTGCCCCTGGCCTCTCGGTTCGTGCCCCGCCAGGCGCCCCTCAGCCTGCACCTGCTCACCGCCCCCGACCAGCTGGAGGGCTATGCCCGTGCCGTGACACCAGGCCGTCAGCGGCGGCGGGCGGCGGCCGCCCTGGGGCGGTTGCGGGATGGTGTGTTCGCTGTGGCGGGCCTTGATTACGGCCAGGAGCTGGCCGGTTGGATTGGCGATGAGAGCAGCCTGGCCCTGTTCAGCCCCGAGCCGGGATCAGGACGCACCGGCTGGGTGCTGGCCCTGCGCAGTCGGGATGGGGAAGGGGCGCGCCGTTTTTTGCAGCGCTTCTGGCAGACCCGCAGCCTGGCGGGCACTGATCTTCAGGTGAGCACCTACCGGGGCATGGGCCTGATCAGCGGCCGCGGTGCCCTGGTGGGCCAGGAGAGCCGGCCCCTGGCCACGGCGCTGATCGACGACGACCTGGTGCTGATCGCTTCCGGCCGCGGCGTCCTGGAGCAGGCCCTGGACGTCTCCCAGATCGATGAGCTCAACCAGGCCGCCAACCCCCGATTCAAGGATGCCCTGGCGCAGCTCGGTGAGGGTGCCGCCCTGCTCACCGCCAGGCCTGAAGGCCTGGGGGCTTGGCTGGGGTTGCCTGCAAACCCTCCCGGTCCGTTGCCGATTACGGATCTGGTGGTGGCCCTGAGGCCCGATGGACGCTCCCTGGTGGTCGATGGCCTGCTGGGGCTGACGCAGTCGTTGGCGCCCCTGCAGGCCTCCCCGGCTGGTGCCCTGACCGCGGCCCTGCGGGGCCGGCCCAGCAGCCTCGCCCTGCTGCAGGATCCCGCCCAGCTGCTGGGACGGCCGGTGCCGGTGGCCGCCCCCCCGGCACCGGCGGCCGGGGAACCGGACCCCGTGCAGGCATCGTTGCCCTCCCCGGGCCTGGCCTGGGCCGACCTCCTGGCTCCGGCCCTGACCTCCCTGCTGGCGGCCGAACCGGGACCGCTGCCGGCCCTGGTGGCCGCCGGGGATCACGGACCGCTGCTCTGGGCCCACCTGCCGGAGGGCTGGTTGCTGGGCACCACCGCCGCTGAGAGCGATCCGGCGGATCTGGGGGCACCCCTGCAGGCCTTGGGCTATGCGCCCTCCCCCCTGGCCCTGGGGGACCGGAGCGTCGAGGCCTGGGCGCGGCTGGAGCTCAGGCCCCAGAAAGGAGAGCCGGAGCACCTGCAGGCCCAGTTGGCCGGGGTTCGCCTCGTGCAGGGCCCGGTGGCCTGGTGGGCCGAGGGCCTGGCATCGCTGCAGGCCCAGCTCAGCGGCCGCGGCAGCCGCCGGGATCCAGACGCCGCCGCCGATCGTCTGGCCCAACTCGAGGCCCTCGACACCCCGGGGGCACCGTTGCGCTGGGCCCTGGCGGCTGAACCGGCCCAGCAGTTGCTGGGCCGCTGGCAGCCCTGGCGCCTCCTCGGCACCCTGGCGGGTCGCTCCCTGCGGGATTCCGTGGAGGGGCTGGCTGTCAGCCTGGAGGCGGATACCGCTGCCGCTGAAGGGGGCTTGCACCTCCGGGCCCGCCTGACGTTGTCCTGATCCCTTCCGCACGGTTGCCATGGCTGGGCCTGAGTTGCTGCTGCTCCGCCATGGCATCGCCGAGGACCGGCCGCTGCAGCCCCCCGAGGATCTGGAACAGGCCCTGGCCCAGGATCAAGCCCGCCGCCTGACGGAGCGGGGTCGTCGTCGCAGCAGGGCCGTGCTCGAGCGCCTGGTGGCCCTGGGCTTGAGCGGGGATCGCCTCATGTCCAGTCCCTTGGAGCGTGCTCTCGAAACCGCGGCCCTGGCGGTTGAGGTGGGCCTGGCACCGGCCCTGGAGCTCGCCCATGCCCTCGCTCCTGGCGGTGATCCCGAGCCTTTGCTGGCCGCCCTGGACGGGCGCCTGATCCTGGTGGGCCATGAACCCGATCTCAGCGCCCTTGCCTGCCGGCTGATCGGGGCCCCCGCCGGCAGCCTGGTGCTCCGCAAGGCTGGCGCCATCCTGCTCAGCCTGGGCCCCGGGGCCGGCGCGCGGCTGCGGCTGCTACTCAGTCCACGGTCGCTGCTGGGCTGAGAACGGCCTGGCCTCCTGGCCGCGTCCCGCGCGGCGTTCCTCGCAGCCCCGGCTGGCAGCGTGGGCTACGGCGCTGGTCGCCCGGGGGCCGTAGGTTCGGGGAACAGGCGTGGCTCGAGGGGTCCCATGGCAGCTGAAACCATCCAGCCGGCAAGGGTCGTTCCCGACTACAGGCCCGGTCTGGAGGGGGTGGCGGCGGCCCAGTCGGCCATTTGCCACATCGATGGCAACCTCGGTCGCCTCAGCTATCGCGGCTACGACGTTGAGGAGCTGGCCACCCAGAGCACCTTCCTGGAAACGGTGTTTCTGTTGATCTGGGGCGACCTGCCCGATGCCGACACCCTGGCTGACTTTCAGCATGAGGTGCAGATGCACCGGCGGGTGAGCTTCCGGATCCGGGACATGATGAAGTCGTTCCCCTCCGGCGGCCATCCGATGGATGCGCTGCAATCGAGTGCGGCCTCCCTGGGGCTCTTCTATTCCCGGCGGGCCCTGGATAACCCGGAGTACATCTATTCAGCCGTCGTTCGACTGATTGCCAAGATCCCCACGATGGTGGCGGCCTTTCAATTGATCCGCAAAGGTCAGGATCCGATCCAGCCCCGGGATGATCTCTCCTACGCGGCCAATTTCCTCTACATGCTCACCGAGCGGGAGCCCGATCCCCTCGCCGCCAGCATCTTTGATGCTTGCCTGATCCTGCACGCCGAACACAGCCTCAATGCGAGCACCTTCAGTGCCCGCGTCACCGCCAGCACCCTCACCGACCCCTATGCCGTGGTGGCCTCCGCCGTGGGTACTCTGGCGGGCCCGCTCCATGGGGGAGCCAATGAGGATGTCCTCGAGATGCTGGCCGAGATCGGCTCGGGGGATCGGGTCGAGGCCTGGCTTGATCAGGCGATGGCGGAGAAGCGCAAGATCATGGGCTTCGGGCATCGGGAATACCGAGTCAAGGATCCGCGGGCGGTGATTCTGCAGAAGCTGGCTGAAACCCTGTTCGATCGCTTCGGCCATGACGCCACCTACGACGTCGCCCGCCGCCTCGAGCAGGTGGCTGCAGAACGACTGGGGCCCAAGGGCATCTATCCCAACGTCGATTTTTATTCCGGCCTGGTGTATCGCAAGCTCGGCATCCCTGAGGACCTGTTCACTCCGATCTTTGCGATCGCCCGGGTGGCGGGCTGGCTCGCCCATTGGAAGGAACAGCTCGGCGCCAATCGCATCTACAGACCCACCCAGATCTACACGGGGCACCGGGATCGGGTCTGGGCTCCGGTGACGACCCGCTGATCGCCCGCCCGCTCCCATCCGTGGCCGCCTAAGTTGCCTCCATCGCAGCCGCCCCCATGGTGACCGCCTCTGTCCCGATCCTGGATCCGGCCGGTGCCTCCGTGCTGGCCATGACGACGGCCCTCGTCAGCCCGGGTCTCGACCTGGAGTCCAGCTTCACCGACGTTTTGCAGTCGTTCGGCCTCTCGGCCGGAGCCGCCCACCTGGTCTGGCTCCCCCTGCCGATGTTGCTGGTGCTGGTCGCTGCCGTCGTGGGCGTGCTGGTCACGGTCTGGCTGGAGCGCAAGATCTCCGCAGCTGTGCAGCAGCGGATCGGTCCCGAATATGCGGGAGCCCTCGGGGTGCTCCAGCCCCTCGCCGACGGCCTGAAGCTGTTGTTCAAGGAGGATGTGATTCCGGCCCGCGCCGATGGCCTGCTGTTCAGCCTTGGGCCGGTGCTGGTCGTCGTGCCGGTGATCCTGTCGTGGCTGGTGATCCCCTTCGGCCAGCACCTGCTGATCAGCAATGTCGGGGTTGGCATCTTCCTCTGGATCGCGATCAGCAGCATCCAACCGATCGGCCTGTTGATGAGCGGTTACGCCAGC
>JBEINY010000070.1:0-10755 GCA_040377855.1 Prochloraceae cyanobacterium
GGGGGGGGAGGGCCACAGGGGGTCCATCGATCGGCATGCCGCCATTGTCGGCGCCTGGCGGGGCGCCGTTCAAAGATGCTGAGCTGCTGGCCGTTCCGCCATGTCCCTGCCATCCGAGCGCCAGACCACGCCGTTGAATCGCCCGGATGTCCTCGATCCGACGCCCCCGGGGCCTGACGCCTCGGCCGGCATCTGGCCCCTGAGTCGGGCGTTGCTTGAGCTGATCCTGGCCGATCGCACCACGGACCGTTTCGTCTGCGAACGCGTCTGGGAGCGCCTTGGCTATCGCCCCGTCACCGCCGATCCGGCAGCCCTCTGGTTGGCCGGCCCCGACACGCCCCCCGACTGGGCCGCCACCTTTCCGCAGGCTCCCCCCCTGGTGGCGGAACGTCCGGCCAGCGTGGCCCTGACCCGGTCGATTCCCGCCCCACTCAAGCAACTGCTCAAGGAGCAGCTCGGCTTCACCGGGTATCGCATCGGTGAGCTCTATCCCCGCCGCACCCGACGGGCCACCGCGGTGAGCTGGTTGCTGGCCTGGTCGGCCCAGGCCGGTGGGGTGCTTCCTGAGCAGGGGGTGATGCCGATCCCGCTGGAGCCACCGGCTGATCCGGTGATTGGCCACCCTGAAGATCGGCTGCCCTCGCCTCTGTAGGGTCAACTCAGGTCAATGTGATTGAGATAAGAGGTCTTGGCGCTTCCTGTTGTTGCCATTCTTGGGCGCCCCAATGTTGGCAAATCCACCCTGGTGAACCGGCTCTGCCAGAGCCGTGAGGCGATCGTCCATGACGAACCCGGTGTCACCCGGGATCGCACCTACCAGGAGGGATTCTGGGGGGATCGCACCTTCAAGGTGGTGGACACGGGCGGGCTCGTGTTTGATGACGACAGCGAATTTCTGCCGGAAATCCGCGAGCAGGCCAACCTGGCCCTGGCAGAAGCGGCCGTGGCGGTGGTGGTGGTCGATGGCCAGCAGGGGCTGACCGCCGCTGATCAATCGATCGCTGAATGGCTGCGGGGCCGGGGTGTGCCGAGCTTCGTGGCCGTCAACAAGTGCGAGTCACCGGATCGCGGCCTGGCGATGGCGGCTGAGTTCTGGAGCCTCGGCCTTGGCGAGCCGGTGGCGATCTCGGCCATCCATGGTGCCGGTACCGGCGATCTCCTCGATCAGGTGGTGGCCCATCTGCCTCCCGTGCCGGAGACCGAAGCCGATGAGCCGATCCAGATGGCGATCATCGGTCGGCCCAATGTCGGCAAATCCAGCTTGCTCAATGCCGTCTGTGGCGAGAATCGGGCGATCGTCAGTCCGATTCGCGGCACGACCCGCGACACGATCGACACGACGATCGAACGGGAGAACAAGGTTTGGAAGCTGGTGGACACAGCAGGCATCCGCCGTCGCCGCAGTGTCAACTACGGCCCGGAATTCTTCGGAATCAACCGCAGCTTCAAGGCGATCGAGCGCAGTGACGTCTGCGTGCTGGTGATCGACGCCCTCGATGGCGTCACCGAGCAGGATCAACGCCTGGCGGGGCGGATCGAGGAGGACGGCCGGGCCTGTGTGGTGGTCGTCAACAAGTGGGATGCGATCGAAAAAGACAGCCACACGATGCCGGCGATGGAGAAGGAGCTCCGCGCCAAGCTCTATTTCCTCGACTGGGCTCCGATGCTGTTCACCTCAGCCCTGAGCGGCCAGCGGGTGAACGCGATCTTCCCGTTGGCCCTGCTGGCGGTGGAGCAGCATCGTCGGCGGGTGAGCACCTCGGTGGTGAACGAGGTCCTGCAGGAGGCTGTGAGCTGGCGATCCCCTCCCACCAGTCGAGGTGGCCGCCAGGGGCGGATCTACTACGGCACCCAGGTGGCGACCCGACCGCCGAGTTTCACCCTGTTCGTTAATGATCCCAAGCTGTTCGGCGACACCTACCGGCGTTATGTCGAACGGCAGATTCGCCAGGGCCTGGGCTTCGAGGGCTCACCGCTCAAGCTCTTCTGGCGGGGCAAACAGCAACGGGATGCGGAGCGCGATCTGGCCCGCCAGCAGGCCAAGGGACGCTGAGGCCATCCCCTTGAACAGCCATCGTCTGGGACAGCACCCGAGGGAGAGGCCCTGATGGATTGGGTGCGTCAGATTCCGATCGGCCAGTTCGTGGATGTGGCGCCGGGTTGGCTACGGCGCCTCGATCCCCGGTTGAAGATCGCCTGGTCGGTTCTGTTCCTGCTCAGTCCGATCCTCGCCGGCCCGCTCTGGCGCCTGGGCCTGGTGGGGGCCCTGCTGCTGCTGACGCTGATCAGCGGGCTCCCCCCGAGGGTGTGGATGCGCAGCCTGCCTGGTCTGCTCGCCCTGGCCCTGCTGGTGGGTGGGCTGGCGGCGCTGCTGCCGGTGGGGGAGGCGGGCCCCGGCATGCTGCAGCGGCCGCCCCAGGAGCTTCGCCTGCAGCCTGGTGGCGGTGACTCCGGAAGCCCCGGCGGCGGCCCCCCGAGCCGCAGCGGCCTGGCCTGGGAGTTGGTGCACTGGGGCCCCCTGATGGTGGGACCGGTTCCCCTGGGCCCTCTGGTGATCACCAGGAGGTCCGCCGAGCTTGGCCTCAATGGGGCGACCCTGCTGGTCACGGTGATTCAGAGCACCAATCTGATGCTGCTCACCACCCCGCCTGAGGAGCTGGTCTGGGCGTTGAACTGGTTCCTGACGCCCTTGAGCTCCCTGGGGGTCCCGGTGGAGAGGCTTGGCTTCACCCTGCTGTTGTCGCTTCGATTCCTTCCCCTGGTGCAGGAGGAACTGCAGAATCTGCTGCGATCGATCGCCACCCGGGCCGTCAATGCCCGCCAGCTCGGTCGCCGGGGCGTGCTCGCCCTGGCCCTGGCCCTGGGGGAGCGTCTGTTCCGCAATGTTCTGTTGCGATCGGAGCAGGGGGCCGAGGCCCTGCTGGCCCGCGGTGCAGCACCCCTGCATCCCTCGCAGCTGGCGCCTCAGGAGCCCCGGGCGCGCTGGGGGAATGGTCTCGGTCTCGTGGCGCTGCTGCTGGTGCTGATGCTGCGCTGGAAAGTCGGTGGCGTTTAATGGCTGGAGGCATGCGGTTGTTGTGAGCCAAGAGCGCTATCTCAATCACCCCACCTTCGGGATGCTCTATCGGGTGGCACCCGTGACCGACGAGCAGGATGTGTATGTGACCCTTTATGCCCAGCGCATTTATTTTCTGGTGACGCTTCAGCCGAGGGGAGCGCAGTTCGAAGTCATCCCCCTGATGGATGCGCGGCACTATGCCGAACAGAACCTGACCCGCTCCCGCCGCGAGGCCCCGGAGATCCATCGTCGCTGGCGAGAGCTTTTTGATCAGACCTTCATCTGATTCCAGCCCATGGATGGATCGGCTCGGTCGCCGGAGGCCGTGACCTCCCTGGCGGAGCGGCTCCGCTGGTATCGCCACCAGCTTCCCCAGACCTGCAGGCTCTTGGCTGTCAGCAAGGGCCAACCGGTGGATCGCATCCGGGAGGCGGTGGCCTGCGACCAGCGCAGCTTCGGAGAAAGTCGC
The DNA here is from genome assembly GCA_040377855.1 of Prochloraceae cyanobacterium. Classification (GTDB taxonomy): domain Bacteria; phylum Cyanobacteriota; class Cyanobacteriia; order PCC-6307; family Cyanobiaceae; genus CAIXOZ01. The sequence goes on from JBEINY010000070.1 coordinate 3,528, forward strand.
CTCCAGGAGGCTCAGCTCAAGCAGGCTGCCCTCGCTGATCTGGCACCGCTCGACTGGCATTTCATCGGTCGCCTTCAGGCGAACAAAGCCCGGGCGATCGTGCGCCATTTCGGCACCATTCACTCCCTTGACAGCCTCCCTCTGGCTGAACGGATCGCCCGCATCGCCCAGGAGGAAGGCCGAACGCCCCGGGTGTTCCTGCAGGTGAAACTGCGTCCTGATCCCACCAAGACAGGTTTCACTCCTGAGGAGCTGCAGGTGGCCTGGCCCTTGCTCCGGGGCCTTGGGGGTCTGGATCTTGTGGGGCTGATGACGATCGCTCCCCAGGGGCTCACCCCGAAGGAACTCGGGGAGCTTTTTGAGCGCTGTCGGAGGCTCGCCAACGCCTTCGACCTTGATGAACTCTCGATGGGCATGAGCGGCGACTGGCAAGAGGCCGTCAAGGCCGGCAGCACCTGGGTTCGTCTTGGTTCCTCTCTTTTCGGAGCGCGATGAGCTTCAGCCCTTGCGCTTCGCCCTGGGGGGCGCTATTAGGGTAGAGAGTCAGACCGAGGATCCAAACGGTGTCGTTGTTTACCCGCCTTCGTGATGCCGTCGCAGGGACTAGCTATCTCGACGATCCCGATGGGTACGACGATGACGATCTCGACTATCGAGCTGATGATCATCCCCTCCAGCCGACGGCGACCCGTTCACCTGGTGCGGCCATCACCCGCGATCTCCCCGTGTTTGGAGAGGATCCCTTCGCCGGCACCAATGTGATCGGCATGCCGGGCCTGCACACCCCCGCTGCCGAAGTGTTCCTGATGGAACCCCGCAGCTTCGAGGAAATGGTGCGGGCCATTCAGGCCCTCAGGGATCGCAAGACGGTGATCATCAATCTTTCGATGATGGAGCCTGACCAGGCTCAGCGGGCCGTCGATTTTGTGGCCGGTGGCACCTTTGCCCTCGACGGCCACCAGGAGCGGGTCGGCGACAGCATTTTCCTGTTCGCCCCCAGCTGCGTCACCGTCTCCACGGCCACCACGGAAGAATCCACCTCCCCCACGATCACGACCCAGCGCGACGCCGCCCCCCAGGAGTCGGCGCCCAGCCCGGCCGGGGCGCGGCAGGATGCGGTGGGTTTCGGAGGCTGAGTGAGCGTCCCTGAGACCTTCGGGGTCGTAGGCCTGGGCCGGATGGCCCAGGCTTTGCTGTCTCCGCTGCTCGACGAGGGCCTGCTGCCCCGTTCAGTTATCAGGGCCTCCGTGGCCTCCGAGGTCTCGGCCGCGGCTGCCCGTGAACGTCTCAGGTGTGCCGTCACCACCTCCAGCGACGCGGCCTGGTCAGCCTCCGTGGTGCTTCTGGCGATCAAGCCCCAGCAACTGGCGGCGATGGGGCAGTCCCTTGCGGATCGGGGTCCGGCTCCTCCCCAGGCCGGTTTCCTCGGCCCCCGGCCCCTGTTGATCTCCGTGCTGGCGGGGGTCACCCTGCAGCGGTTGGAGGCCACGTTTCCCGGTTGGGCCTGCATCCGCGTCGTCCCCAACACGCCGGTTCTCGTCCGTCAGGGGCTCACGGCTCTGGCCTGTGCCGCTGCGGTCAGTGCTGAACAGACGGCCTGGGTGGTTGAGCTGTTCCGCCGGGTCGGCGAGGTGCATCCCTTGCCTGAGGGTCAGCTCGATGCCTTTCTGGCTCTGACCTCATCCGGCCCGGCCTTCGCTGCCCTGATCAGTGAAGCCCTGGCCGATGGCGGCGTCGCCGCCGGCCTGCCGAGGGCCCTGGCCCTGCCCCTGGCCCAGAAGATGCTCAGCGGCAGCATGGCCCTGCTGGATCAGCAGGGCCTGCACCCCGCCGAACTGAAGGACCTCGTGGCCAGCCCGGCGGGCACCACGATTGCCGGCCTGCGGGTGTTGGAGCATGCCGGCCTGCGCTCGGCCCTGATCGAGGCCGTGGTGGCAGCAGCGGAACGCAGCCGCGCCCTCTCCTGAGCGACGATCAGCCCTTGCTGGCCCCCAGCCGTGGTTCCGTGCCTGCCAGAAGTCGTTGCACGTTGCTGCGGTGCCGCCAGACCACCAGCACGGTGGTGAGCAGGGCCAGGGCCAGGTAGGCGGGCCGCAGTCCGCTGCCGCTGTTCTGGAATGACAGCAGCATCAGCACCGGCAGGGCCAGTGCCGCCACGATGCTCGAGAGGGAGACGATGCGGCTGAAGCTGAGCATGGTCAGGAAGAGGCCGAAGCAGGCCAGGCCGACGGGCCAGGTCAGACCCAGCAGCATCCCCAGGCCCGTGGCCACGGCCTTGCCCCCCTTCCATCCCAGCCAAACCGGCCAGATGTGGCCGGCCAGGGCCGCCAGACCCGAGAGCACCACCCAGCTGTCGCTGCTCCAGTCGGGTGGGGCTGCACCATGGGGTTCGAGCAGGGCCTTGGCCAGCAGCACGGCCCCGGTGCCCTTGAGAACGTCGATCAGGAACACGGCCAGGGCAGGCCCCTTCCCCAGCACCCGCAGCACGTTGGTGGCTCCGGTGGAGCCTGAGCCCTGCTGGCGGATGTCAAGGTTGGCCAGCCAGCGACCCGCCAGGTAGCCGGTGGGACAGGACCCGAGCAGATAGCCGGCGCAGAGAACGGGCAGGGCCAGGAACGAAGTCATGCTCAGGGGGCGGGCGAAGGGGCCGTGGGGACGGGACGGGCGGTGGGGAGGGCCGCAGGCCAGGGGCAATCGCTCCTAGCTCAGTAGGGATCGTCCTCCCGGGCGATCTCGTCGGGCCCGGCCGCGAAGGCCAGCCAGAGGGGGAACTGGAGGACCGGCACTGCGATGGCCTCCTCCCCCGCATCGATCACGATGAACGGCAGCTCCCCCCGCTCTTCCAGGCGGTCGGCCCGCTCGATCAGGGCATCGGCGCGCTCGAACAGGACGATGCCGCTGTTCGGGCCAAAGTCTTCCCGGCCCAGGCCCAGGCAATCCTGCAGGGCCCGGCGCCATTCCCCCAGTCGTTCCGGACGGCTAGCCAGCACCAGCGTTTGGAAGCGATCTCCGTACAGCTCACCAAGGATGGCGATTGCTGCCGCCGCGATCAGGCCGTTGCGGTTGCGACTGCCGCTGCTGGCCTGGGCGCCCCGGCCCCCCTGCTCCAGAAACCAGTTCTGCAGCAAGCTGGCGCCGGCGCTGTCCAGGGTGCGCCGCAGGATCCAGGGGTCGGCGTGGAAATCCGGCTGACCCTGCTGCTGCTGGAGGCGATCCCGGATCAGGTCGGCATCGCCGGCGAAGGGCCCGCCCTCCAAGGCCTGGGTTGCCTCCGCGACGGCGGCGGTCCCTGGTTGATCAAGCGGTGAAGGCTGCACCAGTAACGGTGGCACCACCAGATCCATCTGTTCCGCGGTCACCACCAACTCCTGCAGGGCGCCCACCAGGTAGTCCTGGAATCCCTTCAGGCGCCGGGCCACCGCTTCCGACTGACCGCTGAAGCTGCTGCGGATGTCCTGGTCGATCTGGTCCCGCCGCTTTTCCAGGGCACCGATCTCCTGCTCGAGGGTCTGGCGGCGGCTCTGCAGATCCTTCAGGGCCAGATCGATCAGTGCCTCCGGGACCTCGGGGGTGCCGGGTTCGGTGCGCACGGCGTCCGGGGCCGACGGCGCGGGTTCCGCAGCGGGTGAGGGCTCGGGGGGGAGCACGGGATCAGCGGGGTTGGATGAAAGCGATTCAGCCATCGCTGGGCTCGGGGGCAGGGGACAACAACGGCAGACGCTGCCTCAGCTGGTCACGGAGGGTGTCCGCATCAAACAGCATCGGCAGCAGGTGGATGCTCTGCCGTTCACGGAAATAGAACAGCACCGGCAGCCTCGGCCAGAACACGGTCCAGTTCAACCAATCGTGGTAGGGGAAACGGCGGAGTTCCTGTTGCTGGCGCCACACCACCAGTGCCTCGGGGCCGAGTTCCAGGCGCAGGATCTGGCTCTGAACCAGCAGGAACAGGCCGAACAGGCCCACCACCAGCGCCAGCCAGGGGGCCATGGACCACCAAAGGCGTAGCGCCAGACTCGCCAGCGCCAGCACAATCACCCCCAGCGGTACCCAGATCCGGGGGGTCAGCACCACGCTCTCCGGGGGATCCGCCATCGGAGCTGATGGGGTGGTGGGTGGTTGGATCGGCATCGGTATCGCTCTGGTGGGAGGACGCTGGGCTGCTTGGAGGATGAAGGGCGGCGGATCAGCGACCGAAGAGGATCTGGGTGAGCACCACATCGGTGATTGCCACCGACACCAGGATCATCACGACGGCGCCGGTGGTGGTGGTGCCCACCTCCTTCGGTCCTCCCTTGGTGGTCAGACCCCAGCCACAGGCGATCACCGCGATCAGCAGACCGAAGACCACCGCCTTGATCAGCATCGAGGGCAGATCCTCCGGAGTCATCCAGATCCTCACCGAGTTCCAGAACACTTCTGGCGGAATGTTGTAGAGCTCCGTGCTGCTCACCTGGCCCGACCAGACCCCCAGCCCGAAGAAGAGCAGGCACTGCACCGGCGCCATGATCACCATCGCCACGACCCGGGGCACCACCAGGTATTGCACCGGATCGGTGCGCAGCATTGTGATCGCATCGATCTGTTCGGTCACCTTCATGGTGCCCAGCTGGGCTGCGTAGGCCGTGGCCACCTTGCCCGTGATCAGGGTGGCGGTGAGCAGGGGGGCGATTTCCCTGGCGAGACCCAGGGCCAGGATGCCGCCCACGGTGGAGCCGGCACCCTGTTTGGTCAGTTCGGCGGCCACCTGGATGTTGAACACGGTGCCGGCCGCCAGGGCCGTGATCAGCACGATCAGAAAACTCCCCGGTCCGGCCTCCATCAGCTGCTCCACCAGATCGTTGAAGCCGATGCGGCCGCGGGCGATCGCCGCCACCGCCTGGCCGCCAATCAGGGCACTGCTGCCGAGCCGCCGCAGCCAGCGGGTCTGCAACATCATCCGCAGAACGGCGGAGGGGGTGGGCAGCCTGCGGTGCCGGGGCGGAAGGTTGGGCGGGGGGGAGGACGTCACGGATTGGGCAGGAGCTGGTGCGGACTCCGATCGGGCCAGCGTCGCATCAGCAGCAGGCCCAGCACCACCAGCAAGGCCGGAATCAGCCCCATGCTGAAGCGGATGGTGGTCAGGGCCGAAGCGGTCTGGTGTGTCGCCATGGCGGCCTGGTAGCCGCTGATGCTCAACAGCTGCCCGAAGATCCAGAGCGCAAAACCGATGCAGATCTTCTGGATGAACACCATCCAGGCACTCAGGAGTCCGGCGGGCCTGTCGGGATCGGCATCAATCGCATCGGGGAGCAGGGCCCAGGGAATCAGGTAAGCCACGGCCGCTCCGATTCCGAGCACCACGATCGTCACCACCAGCAGGGCCAGGCCGGCCAGGTTGCTGAAGGAGCTGAGCCAGGGCCCGCCCTGGATGGCGCTGACCTGCAGGGGCACCAGCACCTGGGCGATGCCGCAGCCCCCAATCCAGAGCAGGCCCCCGAGCCGCAGGGCCTTGATCCGGCCATGGCGATGGGCGTGGCGATCCCAGATCTGAAGCCCGACCACGGTGCTGACCATGAACAGCAGGAGCAACCAGTTGCTCCAGGTGTCGGGGAGATGGATCACCACTGGCAGATAGATCAGGGCGGCGTTCTGCATCAGCTGGAGGCCGCACCACAGCAGGAGGTAAAGGCCGAGCACCATCAGGAAACGACCATTCCGTCCCAGCCGGGCCAGGCTGCGCCAGAGCGGTTCCCCATGGCTGCCCGGGGTCTGGCAGCGGCGGGCGATCGGAGCGATGCCCCAGGCGCAGGCCAGGGTGGAGGTGGTGATGATCACGCCGGTGAGCACGCCCATCACCAGATAGCTGCTGGCATTGCTGTGATCCGGGATCAACAGGGCGGCCACCAACAGGCCGACGACGCCGGCGATGGTGGATCCGGTGAAGCGTGCGGTGTTCAGACGGGTGCGCAGGCGGGTCTGGCGGGTCAGCTCGGCCGGCAGGGCGGAGTAGGGCAGGTTGACGCAGGTGTAGACGCTGTTGGCGACGACGGCGATTGCCACATAGATCCAGAAACGGGTCCAGTCGGAGCCAGGGGGAAGCCACCACATGGCCGCCATCGCGATGCCCAGGGGCAAGGCGCTCCAGATGATCCAGGGCAATCGGGGTCCCCAGGGGCTGCGGGTGCGATCACTGAGCCAGCCGATCAGTGGATCGTTGAGGGCATCCCAGATCCGACTCACCATCAGCACGGTTCCGGCCATGGCCGGCGGCAGGTGGGCGGCGGATGTGTAGAAGACGAAAAGATAGAAGCCGATCAGGGTGGCCGCCATTCCTGTGCCGACATCCCCAAGCCCGTAGGACCAGAGCAGGCGCCGCTCCAGGGCAGGGTTGCCGTCCAGCAGGTCGACCGCCTGGGGGGAGCCAGGGTCCGATGGCGTCGTCCCGGCAGGGGTCTCCTGTCCGGACAGCGTGGGGGGCTGGTCCAAGGGGGCGGTCCTGACGCAGGCCATAATGCTTCAGTCCATCCTGATCAGGTGGTCGGGTGCTGCTCGCCAGCCCCGGTTTTTCTGCAGGTTGGGTCCCCCTTGATTGAGGGGAGATGGCCCTGGGATCAGCTCCGCGTTCATCAACGAACAACGGCTGACGATCCTGATGCTGTCATTGATGCGGGCGTAGTTTAGTGGTAAAACCTCAGCCTTCCAAGCTGATGATGCGGGTTCGATTCCCGCCGCCCGCTTTCTGTTCTCAACACCAATCTCAACACCAACTGCAGGCCCAATCCCTTCAGGTGGTCGAAGTCTGAGGTGGCCTGGTTTTTTGCACAGCCCCATCGTTGGCCTTGGCCGCAAGACGATGAAGAGATGGCACCAGCGTCGGAATCAAGGCTGCTGATTCTGATCAGGATTGATGATCTCGCCCTGGGCGATCTCACGCAAACAGCGCACCATGCTTTCTGGAGAGCTCCATGGGTGCGTTGCGGATGATTGGTTGCGGGTGATTGGTGCGCACCCTTCACCATGATTGAGTGTAGGGATTTAATGCACGGATTTGGCGCACAGAATTAGTGCACAGATTTAATGCACAGAATTAGTGCACAAATCGAACCATCGGAACAACCTTGATTTCTTGATTGAGCGTCGACGAGCGACTGTACGACCCTTGAGGTCCTGGCGTCTGAAAGGCATCAATCATGATCGGTTGACTGCTCCTGCGCCCACCATGGGAAATGCGAATGATCAAGTCACCCCC
>JBEINY010000078.1:0-9787 GCA_040377855.1 Prochloraceae cyanobacterium
CTGGAGCGGGAGCGGCAGCAGGGGAAGATGGGGCCGGAGCCGGAGCCGCCGCAGGAGCCGCGGGCGCACTGGCCTGAACGGCGGCGATCTCCTCCTGGCTCTCAACGATCACCCCGATGGTCTCCCCCACGGGGGCGGTGCCACCGGCGGGCATCAGGATCGTGGCCAGATAACCGGCATTGAACGACTCCACGTCCATGTCCGCCTTGTCGGACTCCACCACCAGCACCGACTCGCCGCGTTCGACCCGGTCTCCGGGTTTCTTCAGCCACTCCACGATCTTGCCCTCGGTCATCGTGGAGCTGAGGGCCGGCATGAAGATTTCGTGGGTGGCCATCTACCGGAGCCTGCCATCAAAGTGGCGCCAATTTACCGGGGCGCAGGAGGCGGCCGCTGCCGCCCCCGGACCGGGAAGGGATCAGGCCCCTTCGATCGCCTCGATCACCCCGTCACGCACCAGCACGGCCACCTGGAGCTTCTCGACCAGGTTGTCGCCGACACGAACCTCGGTGAAGCTCTCGATCTGGCCCTGCTCCACCACCTGCTCAAACTCCAGCTCGCGCACCTGGCGCTGCTGCTCGATCAGGGTGCGCTTCTGCTCTTCGAGTTCAGCCCGCTTCACCGCAACCTGCTGCTGCACGGAAGCCACCTGGTCCTGGACCCGGGGATCGAGAGGATTCGCGCTCTGGCGGCGGATCTCATCAATCAGCTGCTGACCCTCCTGCTCCAGCTGGGCGAGCTGTTGATCGAGGCTGGCGATCGCCTGGCTCAGCTCCCGCTCGGCGTCCTCCTTCCAGCGAGGGGTGACCACGGCCCGCACCGTGATCGACCGTTTGATCGAGAGGGCATTGGCGTCGGCCATGGCGCTGAATAATCAGCGCTCAAGCTGTCAGCCAGCCAGGCCGCGGTCAATGCCCAGAGGGGGTGGGTTCCCGCCCGGGGATGGCCGCCCAAGGGTTGATCGATCACAAACCATGGGAAAAACAACGGGCTTCTTCGGTGAGCAGGGGCAGACCGAGGCCCCTGGAAACACCTGGGGCACCACCGTCATCGTCCATAAATCATGGCGATCGCCTCGTCATCGCGGCTTGCGATCTGATCGCGCCGCTGCTTGAGGGTCTGGGTGAGAAGGCCATTCTCGATCGTGAACGGCGCCACCAGGGCCACACCAGCCAGCCGTTCGTCGGGCCGGGAGCCGGGCCTGGCCGCCAGTCGGCGGTTGAGGCGGCCCGTGAAGGCCTTGAGCAGCGCCGGATCGGCAGCCACACCACCGCCATCCGCCAGGGGCAACGGCGCCGGCAGCCCCGCCTCCTGGGCGAAGGTGATCAGGGCCTCGAGCGCCGGCACCACCAGGGCTCCCAGGGCCCGTCGGTCCTGGCCCACGAGCATCACCTGCTCCACCAGGGTGCAGGCCACCAGAGCTTCCTCCAGGGGGCCGGGCTCGATGTTCTCGCCGCTGCTGAGCACGATCGTGTCCTTGGCGCGTCCGGTGAGCACCAGGGAACCATCCGGGAGCAGATGGCCCAGGTCGCCGGTGTCGAACCATCCCTCGCCATCGAGCACCTGGGCCGTGGCCTCAGGCTTGCCGAGATAGCCAGCCATCACCTGGGCACCACGGGCGAGCACCTTGCCGCGGCCGCCGATCGGCAGCAGGGCGCCGGTCTCCGGGTCGGCAATGCGGAGGGCCGTCCCGGGCAATGGCTGACCGGCGCTGCCGCGGCGGTTGTTCCAGGGGCGACGGCAGCTGAGCACCGGACTGGTTTCCGTGAGGCCATACCCGACCAGCAGTTCAATCCCGATCGCCTCGAAGAAGGCATCGACATGGATCGCCAGGGCCCCACCACCACTGATCGCCGTGCGCAGCCGACCACCGATCAGCTGCTCCCGCAGCCGAGGCCAGATCAACCGGGCGGCGAGGCGATGCAAGGGCCAGCTCAGCACCGTGGCCACGGCGGCCGCCGCGCGGTCGAAGGGCGACTCGGGCGTCAGGGTGCGATCCAGGGCACGGCGCCGCTGGAGGGAATGGAAACGGCTCAGCCGCAGGGCGCCCCGGATCAACCGCTGCCGGGACGCTGGCATCCCGGCCAGAGCGTCATCAAACCCGGCCAGGAGTGCTTCCCAGAGGCGGGGCACACTGATCAGGTAGTGGGGCCGCACCTTCTGAAGATCGGGGCGCAGCTGCTTGAGGTTGGTATAGGTCTGGGTGCAGCCGCAGGAGAGCAGGAAATACTCGGCGCTGCGCTCGTAGGCATGCCAGATCGGCAGCACACTCAGCACCCGGTCTCCGGGCTCGGGTGCCACAGCGACACCGAGATGGCGCACCTGCTGCAGCAGGTTGGCGTGGGTGAGCGGCACCCCCTTCGGCTGACCGGTGGTGCCCGAGGTGTAAAGGATGGTGGCGACGCGATCGGCATCGGCCTCGGGCCAGGGGGGCACCGCTGCCGTGGAGCCGAGGTTGAGCAGCGCGTCCCAGCCAAGGCAGGGGCAGGCCGTGACGAGGTCGCCGTCCTCCGGCACGCCCTGCAGAACCACGATCCAGCGCAACCGGGCAGGCAGGGGACCGGCCTCGAGCAGGCTGCGGAGCTGGCCGGCGCTGTCGAGCACCAGGGCCACGGCCTTCGAATCCTCAAGGATGTAGCGACATTCCTCAACGGGGGCACTGCTGCCCCGCACCGCATCAGCCGCCCCGAGCCGCATCAGCCCCTGGTCGACCAGCAGCCAGCGGGCACTGTTTTCGGCCAGCAGGGCCACCACCTCACCCGCCGCCAAACCGAGGCTGGCGAAGCCCGCGGCCACCTGCTCGATCGAGGCGGCGAGCTGGGCATAGGTGTATTTCTCCGGCGGTCTGGCGTGGGGGGCCTCCAGGGCCGTGATCGCGCCATGGCTGCGGGCCAGCTCAGGCCAAAGCCGCTCCAGGGAGCGGAGGTTGCTCCAGTCGTGGCGAAGGGCCAGGGCCTGCTGATCGCGGCGATCCCCACTCCAGACCAGTTCGGAAAGCCCGCGGCTCCAGGCCTTGCCGTCGTCGACCGCCGCCGCCGCCGGTCGACGCACGGCCGGGACTGCCGCAGGTTGACCCGATGGCACGGTTCCCGACACGGTGGTTCCTGATCAATGGGGTGACAAGACTTACCACCCCTCCAGCCGTTCCGCATCCCGCGGTGGCCGCAAGGCCAAACCGAACCGCTCGCTGAAGGCCTCCACCAGCAGCGGCGCAACGTTGGCGCCGTTGAGATCGGGTCGCCGGTCGACCAGACGCCCCACGGGACGATCGGCGATCCCGCAGGGCACGACGGCAGCAAATCCCGTCAGAGCGCAGTTGACGTTGAGGGCGAGGCCGTGCTGCGTGATCCAGCGCCTTGCCCCGACCCCGATCGCGGCCACCTTGGCGCCCTCCAGCCAGACCCCCGTCTGCCCCGGCGATCGTTCCCCCCGCAGCTCCAACCTGGCGAGCACATCGAGCACCACCTGCTCCAGCCGCCGCAGGTAGAGGTGCAGGTCGGCGCCATGGCGCTGGAGGTTGAGCACGGGGTAAAGCACCAGCTGCCCGGGGGCGTGGTGGGTGACCTCACCGCCGCGATCGATGCGGAAGAGCGGTGCCGGTGGATGGGCCGGATCGAAGCGAAGAAAGGATTCGCTGGCGCCGCGGCCCAGGGTGTAGCAGGGAAGATGCTCCAGCAACAGCAGGGCATCGGGACCGGCGGGATCCTCCAGGAGCCGTTGCTGCAGGATCCGCTGGGCCTGCCAGCCCTGCAGAAAGGGCACCGGCGCCGCAGCAACGAAAAGGATTGCGTCGAGCTTGGGGCCCATCTGCTGCCGTTCCTAGCGTTCGGAGGTCAAAGGTCGCCAGGAGGCGATCCCATGAAGCTGCTGATCCACGGCCGCAATCTCGATGTCACTCCGGCCATCCGGGATTACACCGAGAACAAATTGGCCCGGGCGATCCATCATTTCAATGGCCTCGTCAAGGAGGCCGATGTCCATCTTTCGGTGGCACGCAACCCCAGGGTGCCGCAACAGACGGCTGAGGTGACCGTCTACGCCAACGGCCTGGTGATCCGGGCCCAGGAACGGAGCGAGAACCTCTACGCCAGCATTGATCTGGTGGCCAGCAAACTCAGCCGCCAACTGCGCCGCTTCAAGGATCGCCTGCACGACCATCACCACAGTGCCGGCCACAGCGCCGCACCGACCCCGACCACGGAGGCGGTGCTGGAGCCGATGCTGGTGGACGGCTCCCTGCTGGAAGGTCGCAGCGCCTCCCTCCCCGAACCGGGCGTGCGTCGCAAGTATTTCGCCATGGCCCCGATGAACCTGAATCAGGCCTTGGAGCAGCTGGATCTGATTGACCACGACTTCTACGTCTTCCGCGACGTGGACACCGACAGCATCCAGGTGGTCTATCGGCGGAACCACGGCGGCTACGGCGTGATTCAACCGCGAGAATCCTGATCACTGCACGTTCGCGCGTGGCCTCCCGTGACCTGCCCGATCTGGCACCCCTGATCGACCATGCCCTCCTGGATCCGCACGCGGGCCAGGAGGCGATCGATCGCTGCTGTGATGAGGCCCTCCACTTCGGCTTTGCCGGGGTGTGCGTCGCCTCCCGCTGGGTGGAGCACGCCAGGCAGCGGCTGCCGTCCACCAGCCGGGTGCGCCTGATCTCCGTGGTGGGCTTTCCCTTTGGTGCCGTGCCGGCGGAGATCAAGCAGGCGGAGGCGGAAACGGTGGCGGCCCTCGGCGCCGATGAACTGGATGTGGTGCCCGACTTCGGGGCCCTGGCCGATGGCAGGGGCAACGTCGTCTTCGATGAGCTGGCCGCCCTGTGCGAGCTCGATCTGCCGGTGAAGGTGATCCTCGAGGTGGGTCGCCTCAGCCCGGAAGCGATCGAGCTGGCCGTGGCGGTGAGCATTGATGCCGGTGTCACCTTCCTCAAGACCGGAACCGGCTTCGGACCACCGGTGACCGTGGACCAGGTGCGCCAGCTGCGTCAGCTGGCGAGGGGCCGGGCCGCCGTGAAAGCGTCTGGAGGCATCAGCTCCCTGGAGATGGCCCTCGACCTGGTGGATGCCGGTGCCACCCGGCTCGGCACCAGCCGGGGCGTGGCCCTGATGAAGGCGCTGCGCCTGGGAGCACCCGCCCTTGAGTCCTGAGCGGCTGCTCGAGGGCTTCGCCCTGCGGTGTGGCCCCCTTGGTGAGAGCGACCGACTGCTGACCCTGTTCAGTGAGGATGAGGGCCTGACACGGCTGGCGGTTCCAGGCGCCCGCAAGCCCCGGAGCAGTCTGGCCGGGGCCGTCCCCCTGGCCCTGCTGCAGCTCCAGGTGGGCGGCCGTGGCGGCCTGAGGCGGGTCCGGCAGCTGAAGGTGCTGCGAAACTACGCCGCCCTGGCGGGGCGGCTCGAAACCCTGGCGGCGGCCCAGGGGCTCGCCGAACTGACCCTGCAGCTCGCCCCCGACCAGGAACCGATGCCGGGCCTGCTCAGTGATCTGCTCCTGCAGATGGGCCGCCTGGAGGAGGTGGTGACCGAACGGTTGCCCAACCTGGAGGCCCTGGCGATCGCGGTGCAGGGCACTGTGCACCTGCTGGTGCTGGGGGGCTATGCCCTGCCCCTGCAGACCTGCAGCCGCAGCGGCCTGGCCCTGGAGCCCCCCCTGGGCAACTGGGACTGGCGCTGCAGCCTGATCCCCCGGGAAGGCTTCGTGATCGGGGCGGTGGCAGGCGCCCAGCTGGTGCTCAACGCCTCGGAACTGGCGCTGCTGCAGCGGTTACTGCGGCCTGCCCTGCCGCGGCGGCGCGATGGCGAGCTGATGGGTCCCCAGGCCGTGTGGCTGAGGCTGCTGCAGTTGGTGGAGCTCTGGGGCAGGGAGCACCTGGGGCGTTCCTGCCGGTCGCTGCGGCTGCTGCGCGACTGCTTCACCACTGCAGACGCTGCGCAATCATGGACAGGACAGGATTGAAGCCTTGAGCGCTCCCTCACCGACCAATCCCACCTCCGAGATTCCGAGGGGACTGGCCAGCACCCTGGCCACGGTGGATTTTCGACGCCTCTGGTATGGGCAGATCTTTTCCCAGCTGGCCGACAAGTTCTACATCCTGTTGATGGTGTTTCTGATCACCCACTACCTGGTGATCAGCCCCCCGCCCGGTGATGGAGCCCTGGCCGAGGCCGCCGCCAGCTTCCACATGGACGTGGAAACGAAGCCCCAGCTGATCCTGCTGCTCTACACCGGAATCCTTCTGGCCAACACGGCGCCGGCCATGGTGCTGGGCACCGTGGCCGGGGTCTGGGCGGATCGCTGGCCCAAGCGCCAGGTGATGGTGTTCTCCAATGGACTCCGGGCCCTGCTGGCGCTGCTGATCCCCCTCTGCCTGATCCACGGCCCCACCTGGCTGGGCCTGAGCTGGGGCTACTGGGCCCTGCTCGGGATCACGTTCCTCGAATCGTGCCTCACCCAGTTCTTCGCCCCGGCCGAGCAGGCGGCCATCCCGCTGCTGGTGCCACCCGAGAAGCTGCTGGCGGCCAATTCGATCTACCAGGCCACGAGCATGGGGGCCACGATCGTCGGCTTTGCGGTGGGGGAACCGATCCTGAGCCTGCTGCATCACCTGCTGGCTCGCCTGGGCAGCCAGGGGGGTGAGTTTCTGCTGTTGCCGTTCTGCTATGGGATGGCGGCCGTGATCCTGGCCCGCATCGGCCTCAAGGAAACCCTCGCCAGCCGCCACGACCAGAGCGTCTGGCAGGAAATCGGTGACGGGATCGCCGTGCTCAAGGAACGCACCACTGTGCGCAACGCCATGCTGCAGCTCGTGCTCCTCTACAGCATGCTGGCGGCTCTCTCGGTGCTGGCCCTGAGCCTGGCCACCGACATCAAAGCCCTGGGCCCGAACCAGTTCGGCATCCTGCTGGCGATGACGGGCCTCGGCCTGGCGGGAGGGGCCATCGGAGTGGCCCAGATCGGCCATGGAATCAACCGGCGCCTGCTGGGATCCGCCGGCCTGGCGATGATCGCCTTCTCCCTGGTGCTGCTGGGGCAGATGCGCGGCCAGCTGGCGATCACCCTGATGCTCTGCAGCCTGCTGGGGATCGGGGCTGCCCTGCTGGGGATCCCGGCCCAGACCACAATCCAGGAGGACACGCCGGAGAATGTGCGCGGCAAGGTGTTCGGCCTCCAGAACAACCTGATCAACATCGCCCTGAGCCTTCCCCTGGCCCTGGCCGGCGGCCTTGTCAGCCGCTATGGACTGGTTCCGGTGCTGTGGTTGTTAGCCGCCATGGCCCTGATCGCCGCGTTGATGGAGCGGCCCTGGCAGCGCTGAACGGGGCCGATTCTGCCCGAGGGGCTGCCTTCGCAACGCGGCTAGAGTTAGCAGCTCAACGCGTCCGCACCTGGTGACCCACATTGCCTGGCTGGGCAAGAAGTCTCCGTTCTGCGGCAACGTCACCTACGGGCTGACCACCACTGCAGCGTTGCGGGAGCGCGGTCACCAGATCAGTTTCATCCATTTCGACACCCCGGCCCCAGCCCTCGGACGCAGCGGGAGCAACGGCGACGAGGTTCTCGGGAGTTCCCCTGAGGTGACCTTGCCCTACCTGGTGAAGTCGCAGGTGTACACGATTCCCTCCCCAGGAGCGCAGCGGGAGCTCAGGGAGTCCCTGGAACGGATGCAGCCTGAAGTGGTGCATGCCAGCCTCACCCTTTCCCCCCTGGATTTCCGGCTGCCGGATCTCTGCCAGCAGCTCGGCCTGCCCTTGGTGGCCACCTTCCATCCAGCCTTCGATGCCAGCCTGCGCAACCTGGCCGCTGGCACCCAGCAACTCACCTACCAGCTCTACGCCCCCTCCCTGGCCCGCTACGACCGGGTGATCGTCTTTTCGGAACTCCAGGCTGAGATGCTGGCCCGCCTCGGGGTGAAGGAGGCCAGGCTGGCGGTGATCCCCAACGGTGTGGATCCCCATTGCTGGGCCCCCGCCCCGAGCCTGGGCCACTCCACCGAACTGGCGGAGCTGAGGGAGCGTTTTGCCGGCACCCGGGTGTTCCTCTACATGGGGCGGATCGCCACCGAAAAGAATGTGGAGGCGCTGCTGAAGGCCTGGCGCCTGGCGCGACCGGCGGGCTGCACGCTGGTGGTGGTCGGCGATGGGCCGATGCGCCAGACCCTGCAACAGAGCGGCGGCAACGAATCGGATGTGGTGTGGTGGGGCTACGAAGCCAACCTCCACCGCCGGGTTGCCATGCTGCAGCTTGCCGAAGTCTTCATCCTGCCGTCCTTGGTGGAGGGGCTTTCCCTGGCCCTGCTGGAGGCGATGGCCAGCGGCACGGCCTGCGTGGCCACGGATGCCGGCGCCGATGGGGAGGTGCTGGAAGGTGGCGCCGGCATCGTGATCAGCACCCAGGGCGTCACCACCCAGCTGCGCACCCTGCTGCCGGTGCTGCGCGACCAGCCGGTGCTCACGGCGGAGCTCGGACGCCGGGCCCGGGACAGGGCCTTGGAGCGATACACCCTCAGCCGCAACATTGATTCGCTTGAGGCTCTCTATACCGATCTGACCAGAACCCGTCAGGTGGCCTGAGGGCCCATGGCAAGGCCGGCTGAACAAGCAGAGGTAGCAAGCTGAGCCAGCGCAACGCGATCAAGAGAATCGCCCGATCCAACCGGCGACCCTGGATCAATAGACGATCATTAAAAAATGACCAAGACCATGTTTCGGGCTTGGTCAAGACACTCAACCAATCATTGAAACAATAAAAAGCCTCGGATTTCCCGAGGCTTAAGAATGCAAAATTGATAACCCTTAAAATTAGCCCAAGACCAAAGCTTAACCAATCAGGAAGCCTTGATGGCTGGCACCATCTCAACCAACCACAGAAGGCTGAATCAGGAGGTAGATGAACCAGAAGCCACCGATGCAAGGAACAAAGTTGATCAGAAGCCAGACCCAACCCTTGCCGATGTCATTCATCCGCCTTACGGCAAGAGAAAGGGAGGGGAAGATCTGAGCAACAAGATAAATTTTCCAAAGGGTATCAACAATCGAACCCAGGGGATTATCTGAAGCGTTCAGCAGAAGAGCGATCCCAAGACCCTGCAGCACAATCAGAATGATGGAATTAAGAAGAACAAACCACCAGTAATCTGAGCGGTTGGCTCGACCGGCGTAATCAAACGACTTTTTCCAGCCAGTAGAGTAGGAAGAGAGCATTGCAAAAATAAGGTCTATCCATTTTTAGCATGCCTCGCAAGGGCACCTTCAATCCGCCGCCATTGTCCAAAACCAAGACCCTTAAGACTTAGGCCAAAACGTTGAGCCGCTCCCCAGGGGCTGCCCCATAGCGCCATAGCGCCCAGCTTTCACCGAAAGGCGCCAAAACGGGCCCCGGGAAAACCGGCGGTATCAAACCACCACGCGACGCCTGAACAACGCAATCAGGACCCAGGGCATCTGCCGACGTGTCGATTGATACACGAAGCCAGGGATTTCAAATGATTACGAGACAGCCGACTGCGATCTTTGTGTCACAATAGCCGGGAGCCTGGGACACAAAACGACATCATTCTCGCCTGAGAATGGGCCATCTCGCCATGGAATGGCAGCTCTGCTCCAAATCCAGCGATCCCTGAGCCCTGTGATCGGTCCCCGATTGATCACAAAGCTCGTTTCACGAATTTGACGAACACCCATTTTCAAATTCCTGCTCTCCCAAGGATTGGAACCTGCCCGAGAGGCAACCTCCAGACCAAAACCCACGACCCTGCGTCGCCCCCCTCTGCGATTTTTCCTGACAATTC
>JBEINY010000015.1:0-32756 GCA_040377855.1 Prochloraceae cyanobacterium
GATGCGCTCCCCCACCGGCGAGATCATCTTCGGTGGTGAAACCATGCGTTTCTGGGACTTCCGCGGTCCCTGGCTGGAGCCCCTGCGCGGCCCCAATGGCCTGAGCCTCGACAAGCTCCAGAACGACATTCAGCCCTGGCAAGTTCGGCGGGCCGCTGAATACATGACCCACGCGCCGAACGCCTCCCTCAACTCCGTGGGCGGCATCATCACCGAACCCAACTCGGTGAACTTCGTGAACATCCGTCAGTGGCTCGCGTCCACCCAGTTTGTTCTCGCCTTCTTCTTCCTGGTGGGTCACCTCTGGCATGCAGGCCGCGCCCGCGCTGCCGCCGCCGGTTTCGAGAAGGGTATCGACCGCAAGGCCGAGCCCACCCTGGCCATGCCGGACCTCGACTGATCCGCGCATCCCGGGGAACCATCCCCCTGATCACCCCAAGCCCTCGCCCCTGCGGCGGGGGCTTTTTGTTTGGGTTCCCTCGATCCGAAACCTCGCTCTCCCAGGGCTTTCGAAGGCCGGCTGGCGGCGGCAAGGGTGCGATCCTTGGGCAAGGAAAAAGGAATCAACAAAACCGAAAAGGCGGGAACCCGCAGACAATCCTGATGGAAAACCAAAATCTGAGCACCCTGATCAAAGTATCGATTAGATACGGAGAAGCCCTTGCCTAGCAAGACCAATGACCAGCAGCAACAAAACCAGCAGCCAATTTCTATACGTAGAAGAATCAGAGTTCAGACATGAAGTCATCTACTTCATCATCGTTGATCGTTTTTTTGACGGAAGTCATTCAAGCGACAACATCGGAAAAGAAGGACTTTATGATCCGACTCGCACAAAGTGGGGAGAATATTGGGGTGGTGACCTAAGCGGCATCTGCCAGAAAATCGATTACTTGAAAGAACTTGGCGTCACAGCGGTGTGGGTCTCGCCGCTATTTGAGCAGGTTGACGACAAGATGCACGATAGTGCACCGATGCATGGCTACTGGACCAAAGATTTCAAGCGGCTTAATCCCCATTTCATTCCCGCCGGCGACTCCAATCGGATCCAGGAAAGCCAGGCCCTGAAGGATTTTGTCGATACCTTCAATCAGCACAACATCAAAATCATCCTTGATGTTGTTTGCAACCACAGCTCACCGGAAATTAACGGCAAAAAAGGGATTGTCTACGACGACGGCGTACCCGTTGCTGACTTCAACAATGACGATAACAAATTTTACTACCACAACCCATCAATCACAGACTGGGACGACGAATTCCAGCTCATTCACGGGGAGATGGCCGGCCTGGCCACATTCAACGAAAAAAATGTTGCCTTCAGGCGATACATTATCTCCGCCATCAAGAACTGGCTCGACCAGGGCATCCACGCCCTCAGGGTTGACACCCTCAAACACATGCCAATCTGGTTTTGGCAGGAATTTGTCTCTGAGATACGAAAGCACAGGCCATCAACATTTCTGTTTGGTGAGTATGGCTTTGGGAAGCCCTGGGACCAACGCTCAGTGGATTATGCCAACCACACAGGAATGTCAATTCTCGACTTTGGGTTGTGCGATGGAATCCGCTTTGCTTTCTCGGGGAAGGAACCCGGCGGTTTTCTAAACATCCAACGGGTGATCGATGAAGATCATGTTTATCATCGAGCCAATGAGCTGATCACATTTTTTGACAATCATGACATGCCCAGATTCCTGTCGATCACAGACTCTCGGCAGAACCTTGAGCTGGCCGTTGTCCTGCTGATGACACTTCGTGGCATTCCCTGTCTTTTTTATGGCACGGAGCAATATCTGGTCAACAACACCAATGGGGGGGAGGATCCCTACAATCGCCCCATGATGGACACATGGGACAAAACCACACCCCTCTTCAAGATTATCCAGAACACGTCTGCCCTCAGATCGGCGAATCCCGCCCTTAACTTTGGGGCTTTTGAGCAAAAATACCTGACAGAATCAATCTACGGCTATACACGCTCCTACCGCGATTCCAGAGTCTTCACCCTCGTCAACCAAGGGGAAGAAACCACCATCGACATTCCCAATGTCAACCTCGCAGACGGTGATTACACCTGCGTCCTCAGCGGCCGAACCATCACCGTCTCGGGGGGAGGGATCTGGCAACATCGACTGGGCCTCAAGGAGGCCAACCTGCTCCACATCTGTGGTGCGGTCACCAGCGGCCAGACCGTGCTCGATATCCAGATCAATGGCTATGAAACCAAGCCTGGTGAAACGATTGTGCTCACCGGCGATCATCCCGAACTGGGGGCATGGGATCTGAGCAAGGCTCTGCCATTGGAGTACGTCAACCGCAACACGTGGTTCGGAGATTTTGGCTTCAACGAAGCCTCAGGGCTGCCAGTGATGTTCAAGTTGGCGGTGCTGCGCTGCCCACAGGAGCTGTTGGCAGATCCGGAAGCTGTACCGGCAGACCAGGCACCGATTGTGGAAAACCTGGTGCATCGGCACATCCAGCTTCCCTCCCAGGGACGGATGAAACTTGATCTCATCTGGGGGCGCACCTGAGGAGCCATCGCCTCAGCAAGGGCAAGCTGAGGCCGATCACGTTGCTGAAGCACCCTTCAATCCGCTCAACGGCCAAACCGCCGCGGCCTTCCAACGCAAAGCCACCCGCGCACTGCAACGGTTCGCCGGTGGCCACATAGGCCTCGATCTCAGCGGAGGTGAGTGCCGCGAACTGCACGCGGGTCGTCACCACGGTCAACCGCTCAACGGCCTGCGCCCCAGCCGAGGGGCTGCCGACGGCCACGGGCACGAGACAGTGCCCCGTGTGCAGCTCCCCCCAGCCACCGGCCATCCCACCCCAGCGGCTGATCGCATCGGCGGCATCCCTTGGCTTGCCGTAGGCCACCCCGTTCATGGTCAGCAGGGAATCGCAGCCGAGCACCCAGGTGGCCGGCTCTTCAGGGCCGCCGCCTGACAGCCCAACATCAGCCGAGTGCCCGTTGGCCAGCTGCTGAACCACGGCCCGGGCCTTGGCCTGGGCCAGGCGCTGCACCAGCCGTTGGGGATCCGGATCGTGCATCGCCTCCTCATCCACCCCGCTGACGCGGACCTGATGGGGGATGCCGGCCTGCAGAAGCAGACGGCGACGGGCGGGGGAAGCGGACGCGAGCCAGAGCATCCCACCATTCAAAGCCAACGGTCAGGACCCCTGGCCCGCGAGAATGGGCCGATGGCAAAGCGCTCAGGGCCCGATCTTGCAGGGTGGGATCTCCCCAGTTCCGGAGCCCGATCCCTGGCCCGTGCCCGCCAGGCCCTGCCCTGCCTACCGTTTCGCCGGCACTTCTACGTTCTGCTCCAGGACCAGGGCCTGGGCAGCCATGAACTGGCGGAACGGGCCGACCGCCAGGTGCTCTGCCCGCGGTTTCCAGGTCTGTCGCGCTGTGAAGATCAGCTGATCTGGTTGATCCGCCTTGGCGTGCTGCGTCGAGAAGTGGATGGGCAGGGCCTCACCGAGCGGGTGCGACTCACCCCCCTCGGACGCCAGGTGTTGGCGAGCTGGTCTGGCGAGATTCCGGACGCGACCCCCTGGTCGCGGTTACTCCATGCCCTGCGACGCCATTGGCCGCGGTTATGAGCCGGCCCCAGGCCCTGATGGTGCTCGGCACCAGCAGCGGCGCCGGCAAGTCCTTGATGACCGCAGCCCTGTGCCGCGTCCTGCGGCGTCGGGGAGAACAGCCGCTGCCCTTCAAGGGGCAGAACATGAGCAACAACGCCTGGGTGGATCTGGCCGGGGGTGAGATGGCCTATTCCCAGGCACTGCAGGCCTGGGCCGCAGGCCTGGAGCCCCGCTGTGCAATGAATCCGGTGCTGCTCAAGCCCCAGGGTGACTCCACCAGCGAGGTGATTCACCTGGGTCAGTCGGTGGGTCAGGCCCGGGCCGAGCATTACTACCGCGATTGGTTCCGACCGGGATGGCAGGCCATCCGCGCCGGCCTGGGGGAGCTGCAGCGTGATCACCCTGGGGGTCGGCTCGTGCTCGAGGGTGCCGGCAGTCCGGTAGAGGTCAACCTGATGGCCCGCGACCTCACCAACCTGCGGCTGGCGCAATACCTGCGGGCACGCTGCCTGCTGGTGGCCGACATTGAACGCGGTGGGGTCTTCGCCCAGATCGTCGGCACCCTGGCATTGATGAACCCCAGTCAGCGATCCCTGATCGGCGGCCTGTTGATCAACCGTTTCCGCGGGCGGCGGGAGCTCTTTGAAAGCGGCAGGAGCTGGCTGGAGTCCCAGACAGGGATTCCAGTGCTGGGGGTGATGCCCTGGCTGGATGAACTGTTTCCACCGGAAGATTCCCTCGACCTGCTCGAACGGCGACCGGGTTCACCGCAGGCTGAGCTGGAGATCGCCGTACTGCGGCTGCCCTCCCTGAGCAACTTCTCGGACCTGGATCCCCTCGAGGCCGAACCAACGGTGCGGCTGCGCTGGGTACGGCCCGGCGATGCCCTCGGGCAGCCGGCCGCCGTGATCCTCCCAGGCAGCAAGCGCACCCTGGCGGATCTGCAGGCAATGCGCCGGAGCGGCCTTGATGTCGCCTTGCAGGAGCACGTGCTGGCGGGTGGTCAGGTTTTCGGCATCTGCGGCGGCCTGCAGATGCTGGGGCGCCATCTGGAGGATCCGGACCACCTGGAGGGGTCCGATGAAGATCCAGAACGACGCACGGGCAGCAGGGCCGCCGGTCTTGATCTGCTGCCGTTGCTGACGATCTTCCGAGCGGAAAAAACCCTGCGACAGCGCCGGGAGCAGGCGCTCTGGCCCGCCGCTGCGGGACAACCGAGCACAGCCCTTGAGGGCTTTGAACTACACCATGGCTGCACCACCCTGTTGGAGGACGGCAGGGACAGCTGCCACCGCCTCTGCGAAACGACGGATCTGGGCTGGTGGCGCCAGCTCGGGAATCGGGACGGCATCGTTGCCGGCACCTACCTGCATGGCGTGTTTGAAACCGGTCCGTGGCGACGACGGTGGCTGAACCAGCTGCGGCAGCGGCAGCAATTGACCAAACTGCCGGAGATGGTCGATCACCATCGCGATCAACGGGAGCGGCTGCTGGATCGCCTGGCCGATGCCTTCGAGGCGGACGTCAACCTCAGCCCCCTGCTCGGGCGGCCGCTTGCGAGCCGCTGATTCCACCCTGATGGCGATGCGCAGCCCCGATGCTCAATCCCAGCCGCCCGGTCCCGATCGCGGCACGGTGACCGTGGTCTGGCCAGATGGTCAGCGGCATCAGGTACCGATCGGCAGCGCCTGGCTGACGGCTGCCCGTTCAGCCGGCTGGCTGATCCCCACAGGCTGCCTCGGGGGCAGCTGCGGGGCCTGTGAAATCGAGGTCAATGGCCAGGTGGTGCGGGCCTGTGTGGCGACCGTACCCGCCAGCCGCCGGGGTCAGTTGATGGTCGAGCTGGCCAGCGATCCCTACTGGTGAGCAGCGCAGGGCCTGGCCTGCTCCCACACCGACCCATCCGGGATCGGCTCCGCATGGAGGCAGCGATCGTCGTAGCGGGCCGCCCATACCGAGGCCGCCAGGCCTGCCGGAATCAGATCCCCATAGACGGAACTGGCCAGCACCTGATGCAGCACCTCCGCAAGGCGCTCGATCGCCAGGCTGCCCGGCAGGGCGTGACGAACCTGCTGATGCAGTCGCAACCAGAACCAGGCCGCCCCCTCCACACCGCCCGGCTGTCGTGCCCAGAGGGCTGGATTGCCTCGACAGGCCAGCCAGCACTCCCGGGCCTCATGGGCGAGCTGGGCGGTGATCACCAGAAGCACCGCCCGCGACTGACCAGCCAGAGCCTGCAGCCTCGAGCGCCGCTCTTTCACCCAGACCGGACCGGAGAGGGGGGCATCAGCTGGGGGGGCCCCCGCCAGGAAAGGCCGGCAGGCGATCACCAGATCGGCCACGGTTTCCCCGAACCGTTCGCCGATGGCGCGATGGGTCTGGGCCGTGGTCGTGATCGCGTCGAGCAGCAGACCGGCGATCGCCTGCTCCTCCGTGCCGCCGTCCTCCCAGATGAGCACGCTCACCGCCATGGAACGGGCGATCGGTGGGAGCAGGGCCACCGGGTCCCTCCCATGGCCGTGGCGGCGATGCAGCTCTGAGGCCCAGCCGAGGGCCTCGCTGTAGCGAATGGATGGCGGCAAGAGCAGGGGCATGGACCTGCCCCAGCCTGAGGGCGCCGGAACGGTTCCTGGCAGGTCCTGATCGGATCTGCAGCAGCTTGGGATCAGGCCTGAATCAGGCCCCCACCCAGCAGCACCTCATCGTCATAAAAGACGGCGGCCTGGGCCGGTGTGATCGAGAACTGCTCAGAGTCGAAATCGAGCCGGGCCCGGTGGGGGCGTCCCGCCTGCCGATCCCTGTCGGTGGCAGGCAGGGGAGTGAGCAGGGCGTCCACCGGTTCACTGCGGTATCGCACCTGAACCGCCAGCCGCAGCGGTGCCGTGGGCGGATCGATCGACACCCAGTTGATGGCACCAACCACGCAGGACGGGCGACCGGCCTCGGCCCGCGGTGCCACCACCACCCGATTAAGGGCGGCATCCAGGCGGATCACATGCAGGGGCTCCTGCCAGGCCACCCCCAATCCCTTGCGCTGTCCGATCGTGAAGTGTTCGATGCCGTCATGGCTGCCGAGGACGGTGCCATCGACCAGCACGATCTCCCCTTGCCGCGGCGGCAGGTAGGCATCCAGAAAAGCGCGCATCGAACCGTGGTGATCCGCCAGGCAGAGGTCCTGGCTCTCCGGTTTCTCGGCGGTACGCAGGCCATGGCGGGCCGCTTCGGCGCGGGTGTCCGCCTTGGTGAGCTCCCCGAGGGGAAAGACAAGGTTGCCGAGAACCTCCTGGGGAAGGTCATACAGGAAATAACTCTGATCCTTGCGGCGATCGAGACCCCTCAGGAGACGATGGCGCCCCCCGGAGTCGGCAGCTGGCGATTCCGGATGACGGATCCGGGCGTAATGGCCCGTGGCCAGACGGGACAGGCCCCGTTCCCGGTGGGCCCAATCGAGCATGGGAGCGAACTTCACCTCCCGGTTGCAACGGGAGCAGGGCAAGGGGGTCACCCCGTTGGCATAGCCCTCGACCACGAAGGCCACGATCTGCTCCTGGAAGTGCTCCCGGTGATCAACCACGTGATGGGGAACATCAAGCTGCTCGCAGATGCCGGCTGCGTCCACCAACCCCTCGGCGCAGCAGGCGCCCTTGCCCTTCATCAGCCAGAGGGTGAGTCCTTCCACCTCCCAGCCGGCCTCCACCAGCAAAGCGGCCGTCAGGGAACTGTCAACGCCCCCCGAGAGCCCCACCGCCACCCGGTGTTCACCGTCGAGGGTCCGGAGCCGTTCCAGGGCGGCGGCACCGGCGGCCGTGGCAGGGGATAGGGACGAAACGGTGGGCAACCGCGACAACCTGCCCGAAAACGGGCCAGGACCAACGAATCTTTCCATCATGGATCGCAGGCCCAGCCGTTGGGGGCCCCGATTCCATCGCCATGACCTGGCCCCGCAACGATGCCGACCACCTGCTGGTGACCAGCGCGGCGATGGTTGCACTCGAGAACAGCCTGTTTGAAAGCGGCCTGCCGGTGGAGGCGCTGATGGAGAAGGCGGCCCTGGCCGTGAGCAGGCGGCTGCTCGAGAAGCATGACGTCGCCCTGAGGGGGGGCGGCGCCCTGGTGCTGGTGGGACCCGGCCACAACGGTGGCGATGGCCTGGTGGTGGCCCGGGAACTCCATCTGGCGGGCATCCCCACCGCAATCTGGAGCCCCTTCAAGCACCACAAACCCCTGACGGCGGCGCACCTCCGCCACGGCCAGTGGCTTGGAATTCGGAGGCTGGAGCGCCTGCCGGACGCCGCTGGACCGGAACTCTGGATCGATGCCCTGCTCGGGATCGGCCAGGTCCGCCCCCCCGGTGCAGAGATCGAAACCCTGCTGAGGGGCCGCGAGCACGCACGCCCCGGACAGCTGGTGGCCCTGGATGTTCCCACCGGCCTCTGTGCCGACAGCGGTCGACTGACCGGCGTGCACGCTGCCAGGGCCGGCACCACCTATGCCATCGGCCTGATCAAGCAGGGGCTGGTGCAGGATTCCGCTCTGGCCTGGGTGGGCGAGCTGGTGCGGGTTGATCTCGGGCTACCGGCTGCCCTGATCGAGTCGCTGCCCGCCTCCACTGCCCATGTCCTCTGGCCATCAGACCGGAGCTCGGCCCCCTGGCCCGGGCTGTCGCCGGAACTGGGCAAGTACGGCCGCGGCCGCCTGCTGGTGGTGGCAGGCAGCGCCCGCTACCCCGGGGCGGCGGCCCTGGCCGTGGCCGGTGCCAGCGCCAGCGGTTGCGGCAGCCTGCGGGCAGCCCTGCCGCCTGAGGTCTCCAAGGGGCTGTGGCAGCAGGCGCCCCACGTGCTGCTGGAGCCGCCCCTGGGCGCAGATGCCGATGGCAGCGCCAACCTGGCGGCGTTGGCAGCACCGCAGCCGGATCGGCTCGATGCGGTGCTGCTGGGGCCCGGACTCGGCGCCGCTTCAGCAGCGGACGAGGCCCTCTGGGCCCAGTTGCAGGCCTTCCCTGGCCTGCTGGTGCTGGATGCCGACGGCCTGAACCGGCTCGCGGCCCGGGAAGGCCCCCCCTGGCTGAAGGGGCGGAGCGGACCGACCTGGATCACGCCCCATCGCCATGAATTTCAGCGGCTGTTCCCCGATCTGAGCGACCAGCCCCCCCTGGAGGCCGCGGCTACCGCCGCTGGGCGCTCCCAGGTGGCGGTGTTGCTGAAAGGGGCCCGCACTGTGGTGGCCGGACCGGATGGGAAGCGCTGGCAACTGGGCGCGGCCGATGGCCGTGCGGCCCGCACCGGCCTCGGCGATGTGCTGGCCGGCTTCGCCGCCGGCTGCGGTGCCCGGGCTGTGGCCGCCCTGCGCAGCCATGGAGCCGTCAGCAACGAGAGCCTCGCTCCCCTTTTGGCGGCGGCGGCCCTCGATCACGCCTGCGCCGGCCTGGCAGCAACCCGGCGCCTGGGGAACGGCACGACGCCCATGGCGGTGGCTGATCAACTGACAAATGAGGGAATCAAAACACAACAAAATCAGGAAATGTTGTGAAGTCCGCAAGAGAAATCGGAAGGGTTGCTGAAGCAACAGGCCCCCGGGGATATTCCGTAGGACAGTCAACAGACTTCGGTGGAGGGGTTGGTGACAACCTCGAGTCTCAAAGGCAGTGAAAGCTCGCGAAAGCGAGGCAGTGACCCGATCAGCTGGTATCTCGCCTCGATTGGCCGAGAGCCATTGCTCACGGCCGCCGAAGAAATCGAGCTCGGCAACCAGGTGCAGGCCATGATGCAGCTCCTGGAAGCAGGCAAGGCGGAGAATCCATCGGATCAGGAACGCCAAACAATCCGAATCGGGCGACGATCCAAGGCCCGGATGATGAAGGCAAATCTCCGACTTGTGGTCAGTGTTGCAAAGAAATATCAGGGGAAGGGTCTAGAACTTCTTGACCTGATTCAGGAGGGTTCGCTCGGTCTGGAAAGGGCGGTTGAAAAGTTTGACCCCACCCGCGGTTACAAATTTTCCACCTATGCCTTCTGGTGGATTCGCCAGAGCATGACTCGGGCGATCGCCTGCCAGTCGCGCACGATCCGGCTTCCGGTGCACCTGAGTGAGCGGCTCACCGCCGTCCGTCGCGTCAGTCTCGACCTGGCCCACAAGCTCGGGGCGATGCCATCCCGGGGCGAGATTGCCGAAGCGATGAACATCCCGGTGGCAGAACTGGATTCCCTGCTGCGCCAGAGCCTCACCACTTCAAGCCTCGATGCGCCGATCAACGGCGAAGAAGGGCGAAGCTTCCTGGGCGATCTGATCGCCGATCTCTCGATCGAGGAGCCCCTTGATCGGGTCGAGCGGGGGATGCATCACGAGCAGCTGGAGAAATGGCTCAGTCACCTCACCGATCAGGAACGGGAAGTGCTGCACCTGCGCTTTGGCCTCGAGGGTGAGGAGCGTCACACCCTGGCCGAAATCGGTCGCAAGCTCGATGTCTCCCGGGAGCGGGTGCGCCAGGTGGAACTGAAGGCCCTGCGCAAGCTGCGCCATCTGACCAAGCGCATCCCCCCGACCCTCTGACCCTCTGACCACGGTCAGGTCAACGGTCCCCCAGCTCCCTGGACCAGACCCAAGGGAAATCTCCTGGGGAGCAGGCCGATCATCAGCATTCCCAGGGGAGTGCTGATGAATGAAGTGAGAGGCGGCGTTGTGGGGTGAGCCCGGCGCCTCGGGATCAGTCTTCGGCCCAGATGTAGCGGGTCAGCTCCTCAGGCTTCGGTTCCGGTGCCGCCAGGGCGAAATCAACACAATCGGAGACCACAAGGTCAATCTCCTTCTCAATCGTGGTGAGATCGTCGGCCGTGGCGAGGTTGTGCTCGATCAGATGGGCCGCGAGCCTCTTGATCGGATCGCGCTGCCCCCAGAACTCCTTCTCCTGCTGGGCCCGCAGTTCATCGGGATCGGCAAGGGAATGGCCGCGATAGCGGTAGGTGAGGCATTCGAGCAGGGTGGGTCCCTCTCCGGCCCGGGCGCGGGCCACGGCCCGCTCGGCGGCCCCCCGGACCGCCAGCACATCCATGCCGTCCACCACCTCGCCGGCCATCCCAAAGGCCCGGGCCTTGTGCCAGATCTCAGGATCGCTGGTGGCCCGATCGTGGTCCATGCCGATGGCCCACCGGTTGTTCTCGACCACAAACAGGATCGGGAGCTTCCAGAGCGTCGCCATGTTCAAGCACTCGTAGAACTGGCCGACATTGCAGGTGCCATCCCCGAAGAAGGCGGCGGTCACCGAATCACTGGTGGGATCCCCGAGGGCATCCCGCTTGTAGCGGCTGGTGAAGGCGGCACCAAGGGCCACAGGAATACCTTCACCGATGAAGGCATAGCCCCCCAGCAGGTGATGTTCCCGGGAGAAGAGGTGCATCGAACCACCCCGACCCTTGCTGCAACCGGTTTCCTTACCGAAGAGCTCACTCATCACCTCCCGGGCCGGCACGCCACAGCTCAGGGCATGCACATGATCCCGGTAGGTGCTGCAGAACCAGTCGTGCTGCAGCTTCATCGCCTGAATCACCCCCGTGCTCACGGCCTCCTGACCGTTGTAGAGATGCACGAAGCCGAACATCTTGCCCCGGTAATACATCTCGGCGCACTTGTCCTCGAAGCGCCGACCGAGGGTCATGTCGCGATAGAGCATCAGGCCCTGATCGCGATTGACGGTGGAGGGCACCGTGGGGGCCAGGGACAGCAGTCGCTCGGCGTGACTGCCGGCCCCTGCGGCAACGTCGGGGGATGGGGCATGACCGTTGGTGGCCGGCACCGACGCCAGAGCCTGAGCAGCCATCTCCTGGTTCATGACAGTCGCCGCAGTCCACAGTCTTGAGGAGACTCTACGAGGTCCTTCCGCCGGTACCAGCCACCGGGCACGGGCAAACCCTCTGATCGTGCCTAAAGTCGCGCAGCTGACAACGGTTTGGGTTGGAACTGCCGATCGACCACTTTCGCCTCCTGGGCGTCAGTCCGGCCATCGACGCCCAGAGCGTTCTCCGCACCCTCCAGCAGCGCCTCGATCGACCGCCGGAAGATGGATTCACGGCGGAGTCGCTCGAAGCCCGGGCGCAGTTGCTTCGCGAGAGTGCCGACCTCCTGGCCGACGGCAGCCGTCGTGAGCGCTACGAGACCGAACTGACGGCCGTCCCCCAGGGGGACCCGGGCGCGATCCCGGCCCTGGTGATTCCGTCCTCCCGTGAAGTCGGCGGTCTGATCCTCCTCTGGGAAGCAGGCCTCGGAGCCCAGGCCCTCGAGCTGGCCAGCCGCAGTCTCCAGCCCCCCCAGGCCCCCGCCCTCGGCAGCGGCCGTGAATCCGACCTCGCCCTGGTGGCGGGTCTGGCCAGCCGGCAGGCGGCCCAGGACTGCCAGCAGGAACGCCAGTACGAGCGGGCCGCTGAGATGCTGCTCAAGGGACAGCAATTGCTCCAACGCATGGGCCAGCACCACGGCCTGCGCCAGGAGTTGGCGAAGGAACGGGATGGCCTGCTCCCCTATCGGGTGCTCCAGCTGCTCAGCCGCCAGGCGGTGCAGGATCGCCAGGAGGGCCTGTCCCTGCTGGACAGGCTGGTGGAGCGGCGCCATGGGCTCGATGGGGATGCCGACCCCGACTTCGCCCGGCCCGCCTTTGAAGCGTTCCTGACCCAGATCCGGCTGTATCTGACCGTGCAGGAACAGATTGACCTCTTCGGCCGCTGGGCCCAGGAGGGCTCGCGCCGGGCCGACATCCTCACGGCCATGGCCCTGGCGGCTTCCGGCTTTGCCCAGCGCAAGCCCCAGCGGATCTCCGAGGCCGCAGAACGACTGCGCCGGATCGATGCCACCGGCCTTTCCAAACCCGTTGCCTGCCTGACCCTGCTGCTCGGCCAGGTGGAGGAGGCCCAGGCCCTGTTCGCCCGATCCACGGGGCCAGCCGATGCCAGTCCATCGGACACCGGCACCACCGATGGGGCCGAGGCCGGCAGCGGTCCCAGTCCCCTGGCGGAGCTCTGCCTGACCTGTGCCGGCTGGTTGCGAGACGAGGTGCTGCCCGGCTACCGCGACGTGGAGATTGAGGCGGACCTGCAGGCCTGGTTCGACGATCGTGACGTGCAGGCCTATGTGGTCCAGCAGGACCGCCGGCTCGGCCGCAGCCGCCCGGCCACGGTCCCTGGCGGAGTCAGCGGCGGTTTCAGCGGCGGAGCGAGCAGCGAGGCCAGCGCGGCCGTCGGATCCACGCCGCCTTTCCTGAAGGTCTCTGGTTCCCCGGGGGCACCCGATTCCCCATCCGCTGACCTGGGATCGGCCCCGTGGCCCCCGATCGGTGGCGCGTTCAGCCCGGGAACAGGTCCAGGGGCTTCAGGGGAACCAGCCGACGGGCTGCAAGGCGATCACGAACCCGAGGACGAGGAGGACTGGGAGGAGGACCCCTTCTGGAGCCGCTGGAGCTGGCCCTCCCTGCCAGCCATCAACCTGCCGTCGTTTCCCGCCCTCGCCGAAGACCACTGGTTGCGGCGCGGTGGACTCCGGCGCCATCCGGCCACCTGGTTGGCCCTGGGCGGTGGGATCGCCCTGGCCGCGGCCATCGGCTGGAGCCTGCGGCCGAAACCCCAGGTGCTGCAGGTGCAACCAGCCCCCACCGCTGATCGCCCGCTATCGGCGCCTGCAACGAGGCCTCCAGCGGTGAACGCCGATCCTGCCGCCCCCCTGCGCACCCCGACCCCGAGCGACGACCAGATCCGCCAGTTGCTCAGCCGCTGGCTGGCGGCCAAGGCCCTGGTGATGGCTGGCAAACAAGCCGACGAACCGCTGGCCCAGCTGGCCTCAGCCCCGCAGCTCGATCGATTGAGCACGGCGCGCAGCAATGACCAAAAGGCCGGCCTGCACATGACCATCGACGCCAGGATCACCGACCTAAGGGTCGTGCGCCTTGGGCCCGATGCCTTGGAAGCCAGGGCCCAGATTCTCTATCGCGACCAGGTGCTGGATCGGAACAACCGGGTGCTGAGCCAGGAACCGCCAGGAACCCTGCGCAACACCTATGTCGTCAGCCGAGGCGCGGATGGAATCTGGCGACTGACGGACTTCCGCCCAGGCTTCTGAGCCAGCGGCTTCATACCATCCATCCAGTCCCGGCCCCCTGCGCGAGGCAGGCCCCTTTTTGATGTTCGACGAGCTCTCCCAGCGGTTTGAGGATGCGGTCAAGAGCCTGAAGGGCCAGGACCGGATCACCGAAACCAACATCGACGGCGCCCTGCAACAGGTGCGGCGAGCCCTGCTGGAGGCCGATGTGAGCCTGCCGGTGGTGCGGCAGTTCGTGCAGGAGGTGCGCACCCGGGCGGTCGGAGCGGAGGTGGTGCGCGGGGTGAACCCCGATCAGAAATTCATTCAGCTGGTGCATGAGCAGCTGGTGGAGACCATGGGCGGCGAGAACGCCCCCCTGGTGGGGGCCGGCAGCAGCGGCGCTCCGAGTGTGGTGCTGATGGCGGGCCTGCAGGGGGCCGGCAAGACCACCGCCACCGCCAAGCTCGGCCTGCACCTGAAGGAACAGGGACGCCGGGCCCTGATGGTGGCCGCCGATGTCTACCGGCCGGCTGCGATCGATCAGCTGCGCACCCTAGGGGGCCAGATCGGCGTTGAGGTGTTCAGCCTCGGCAGCGAAGCCAAACCTGAGGACATCGCCGCCGCCGGCATCACCAAGGCCCGCGAGGAAGGCTTCGACACCGTGCTGGTGGACACCGCCGGCCGTCTCCAGATCGACACGGAGATGATGGAGGAGATGGTGCGGATCCGCGAAGCCTGCAGCCCCGACGAGGTGCTGCTGGTGGTGGATTCGATGATCGGCCAGGAGGCGGCGGATCTCACCCGGGCCTTCCATGACCAGGTGGGCATCACCGGCGCGGTGCTGACCAAACTGGACGGCGATTCCCGCGGGGGTGCCGCCCTCTCGATCCGCCAGGTGAGCGGAGCACCGATCAAGTTCATCGGCACGGGCGAGAAGGTAGAGGCCCTTCAGCCCTTCCATCCCGAGCGGATGGCCAGCCGGATCCTGGGCATGGGGGACGTGCTCACCCTGGTGGAGAAGGCCCAGAAGGAGGTGGAGCTGGCTGATGTGGCCCGCATGCAGCAGAAGCTGCAGGAGGCGTCGTTTGACTTCTCCGACTTCCTGCAGCAGATGCGTCTGATCAAACGCATGGGCTCCCTGGGGGGATTGATGAAGCTGATCCCAGGGATGAACAAGATCGACGACGGCATGCTCCGCCAGGGGGAACAGCAGCTGAAGCGCATCGAGGCAATGATCGGCTCGATGACACCGGATGAACGCCAGCAGCCGGAGCTGCTGGCCGCCCAGCCCGGTCGCCGGCGCCGCATCGCGGCCGGCAGTGGCCACACCCCGGCGGATGTGGACAAGGTGCTCGCCGACTTCCAGAAGATGCGGGGCTTCATGCAGCAGATGAGCCGGGGAGGCATGCCGGGAATGGGGGGCCTGCCCGGCATGGGAGGCATGCCTGGGATGGGAGGAATGCCCGGGATGCCCGGGATGGGAGGCATGCCTGGGATGCCCGGCATGGGAAGCCCTGGTGGTGGCGGCAAAGTCCGGCCCGCCCGACCCCCCAAGAAACGCAAGGGCTTCGGGGAGCTCTAAGAAGACGGCAGGGTATGGTGGTTGTTTGGCGCGTGTTTACACCGCCCGGTTGGGTCCCAGACCCATCAACCACCCCCACTCCAGTCAGCAAGGCAAAGCCACGATGATCAAGCTCCGCCTGAAGCGGTTCGGCAAGAAGCGGGAAGCGAGCTTCCGCCTCGTGGCCACCAACAGCACCTCCCGCCGTGACGGCCGCCCCCTCCAGGAGCTGGGCTTTTACAACCCCCGCACGAAGGAAACCCGCCTCGACACCGAAGCGATTCGCGAGCGCCTGGGCCAAGGCGCCCAGCCCACCGACACGGTCCGCACCCTGCTGGAGCGCGGCGGCCTGATCGAGAAGTCCGTGCGTCCCGCCGAAGTCGTCGGCAAGAAGAAGCAGGCCGAGGCCCGCGACGCTGCAGCCAAACAGGCCGCCAAGGATGCCGCCGCCGCGAAGGCCGCTGAGGCCGCTGCCGCCGCCGAGGCAGCAGCAGCAGCTGAGGCCGCCGCCGCCCCTGAAGACGCCAGCACCGAAGCCTGATCACTCCCCCGATGCCCGGGGCGGACCCTCGTCAGGCCTTTTCCATCGACCTGCCTGACCAGGCTTCCGCCCTGGCCCTGGCTGGGGACGCTGAGGTGACCCTTCGCCGGATCGAGGCCCTCACCGGGGCCTCCCTTGTGTTGCGTGGGTTGCAACTGGTGATCCAGGGTCGGCCCAGCCAGCTGGAGCGAGCCGCAGGATTGGTGGAATTGATGCGCCCCTTCTGGCAAGAGGGTCAGGTTGTCACCACCGCGGATCTGCACACCGCCCTGCAGGCCCTCGACAGTGGCCGCAGCCGGGAGCACCAGGGCCTCAGCCAGCAGGTCCTGGCCCGCAGCCAGAGCGGCCAGCTGCTGCGGCCCCGCACCCTGCGCCAGAAGGCGTACGTGGAGGCGATCGAAGCCCACGACCTGACGATCGCCCTCGGCCCAGCCGGCACCGGCAAGACCTTCCTGGCCGCGGTCCAGGCCGTGAAGATGCTCCAGGAGCGCCGGGTGGAACGGCTGATCCTGACCCGACCGGCGGTGGAAGCGGGCGAGAGGCTCGGATTTCTCCCCGGCGACCTGCAGCAGAAGGTGGATCCCTACCTGCGGCCCCTCTACGACGCCCTCCATAGCCTGCTGGGCCAGGAACGAACGGCTGCCCTGATCGAGAAGAACGTGATCGAGGTGGCGCCTCTGGCTTACATGCGCGGTCGCACCTTGGCGGGTTCGTTCGTGATCCTCGATGAGGCCCAGAACACCACCGCCACCCAGATGCGCATGGTGTTGACACGGCTGGGGGAAGGATCGCGGATGGTGGTCACCGGGGACCCGACCCAGGTCGACCTGCCCCGGGAGGTACCGAGCGGATTGGTGGATGCCGCCCGCGTCCTGGAGGGAGTGGAAGGTGTGGCGATCTGCACCCTCACCGCCGCCGATGTCGTTCGCCATCCCCTGGTGCAACGGGTGGTGCAGGCCTATGCCAGCCACGATCAAAAGGCATGAAGGCCCCTGGCTTGATCCGCTGAATGATCCCGTGCATGATTGATTGAGTGAACGCTGCGGGGCCTTGGCCTGGCAGAAGCCATTGGATGCTGGTAAGGAGCCGATGTTGATACAGATCCGAGGGCAGATCCGCATCCCTGTCCAGATCGCCCTGGCCACCCTGTTGGCCTACATGGCCGGCTTCTATTTCACCAGCCTCTTTCCTGGTTACCTGCCCAAGATCGGCGCCTTGTGGTCGGCCATCTCGGCCATCGTGGTCACCCAGCTCACCCGGCAGGAAACCACCTCGTCGGCCTCACTGCGGATCCTGGGATCGGCCATTGGGGCGTTCACCAGTGCGTTGTATCTCTCATGGCTGCCCTTTCACCCTGTGGGCATGGCAGCCGCCATCTTTGTGACGGCGCTGATCTGCATGGCTGTGAACATCCCCAGCCATGCCCGCCTGGCAGCGATCACCGTGATCGTGGTGATGGTCACCGCCAGCCTGGACCCCCACCTGAATCCAATCCTGAATGCCCTGCTGCGCTTCGCGGAATCGTGCATCGGTACAGCGGTGGCGCTCCTGACCGTGATGGTCTGGCCCCAGAAGCCGGAGGCCAAAGGCAAGGAGACCTGATCCCCCCGGGCGCTCCTCCCGGCGCTTCTACCGCCCGGCTCCACCAGGGATCAACCCTCAGCTCCATGCCGTCCATCGGGCTGGTGGAGCAGGCCTGAAGCCGATGGGGGGATCCACACCCACCCTGACCGCACAGCCTGGTCATCACTGCCAGGATGGATGGAGTCTTCTCCCTGAGCCATGCCGGCTAGCAGCAATTTCCAGGAAGCGATCCGCGAGGCCCAGTCCAGTGCGCTGGTGGGCCCCAACGTCGTCAACCGCGCCCTCCCCTATGTGGGGGGTGGCATGGTGCTCACCGCCGGTGGGGTGCTGGCCGGCCTGACGATGATCGCGAGCAAGTCGCCGCTCTACATGCCGCTCTTCTGGGTGGCCCTGATCGGCAACTTCATCCTCTTCTTCGTGGCCCAGAACGTGGCCAACCAGGGCAAGAACGCCACGGCCCTGCCCCTGCTGGCCACCTACAGCCTGATCACCGGCTTCACCCTCAGCGGCCTCGTCAACTACGCCCAGGTGGTGGGTGGTAACGCGGCCATCGGAACCGCTGTCCTGGCCACAGGCCTCACCTTCGTGGTCGCCTCGATCACCGGGCGCCGCATGGGCGACAGCGTCGGCCAGGCCCTGACCGGTGTGGTGGGCCTCGGCATCTTCGGCCTGCTGCTCGCCATGGTGGTGCAGATCCTGGGTGGCATCTTTGCTCCCGGGATTTTCCACGGAACCGGCTTCGAGCTGATGATCGCCGGCTTCGGCACGGTGATCTTTGTGGGTGCCGCCTTCGTGGACTTCTACACGATGCCCCGCACCTACAGCGACGACCAATACCTGTCCGGCGCCCTGGGCATGTATCTCACCTACATCAACCTGTTCATCTTCATCCTGCGGCTGATCATCGCCCTCAATGGCGGTGGCCGCCGCGACTGACCAGGCCCACCTGGATGGTGGCATCGCTCCCCCAGGGAGGCCCTGATGCACCTGGCGCCCCTGGAGGGGCGCTTTTTTGTGGGCCGACCCGTCAGGGCCGGCCGCACCGGGCCCCATACCCCGAGCTCATTCGGCCACCCGCAGCACGGCCGACGCGATCTCCTGTCTCTGCTCGGCGTCGTAACCCCAGCGATCGAGGAAAGCGCAATCCTCCCCATCCCCTCGGGTGCCCGCCAGCAACTGCTCAAGGCGCCCCTTGACTGCCATGGGCTCCAACACGCGCAGCAACTCAAGGGCCCGAAGCTGCACCCGCCCAGAGCGGGACTGCTGCTCCAGATCCCCCTGGCGGCCATGGTGCACCACCATCGCCGTGCTCATCGCCAGGTTGCGCACCGTCAGATCCACCACCCCATCCCCTGCCTGGCGCAGGGCCAGAATCACCCCATCCGGCAGCCGATCCATCAGCACGCTGTCACCGGCGAGGGCCACCACAAAGAAGCCCCGGGCCCCATCCCGATCACGCACCAGGGGGGCGATGCGATCGGCGAGCACCTCGTCGCTGAGTTCCCCGTCCTCCCACTCCTGCAGCCAACGGGCGCTGATCGCCAGGGCACCGGCAAAATCAGGGGCCTGACGGCCGGCGCCCTCCACGGGCGGCTGGGGGCGGCTGGGGACCTCGGCCATCGGGCTGACGCAGACAGTGTCAGTCTGAGGGTATGGAGCCAAGCAACCCCCTGCCCACCCCCTTGCCCTTCCCAGATCTGGAGGACCTGCCGACTGAGGCCCTGGCGACTGAGGCCCTGGCGACGGGGGCCCTGGCCCTTCCCGCACCGATGGGTGCCGAAGGCCTCAACCTGGGGGGCCAGCCGCCGGGGTTCCGATCGGGGTTCGTGGCCCTGATCGGTCGGCCGAATGTGGGCAAGTCCACCCTCCTCAATCAATTGGTGGGCCAGAAGGTGGCGATCACCTCCCCGGTGGCCCAGACCACCCGCAACCGCCTGCGGGCGATCCTCACCACCCCCAGCGCCCAGCTGGTGCTGCTGGACACCCCCGGCATCCACAAGCCCCACCATCTGCTCGGTGAACGGCTGGTGCAATCGGCCCGGGGCGCGATCGGGGAGGTGGATGTGGTGCTGCTGCTGGTGGATGGCAGCCAGCCGGCGGGCCGGGGCGATGGCTTCATCGTCGAACTGCTGCGCCACCAGCGTTCGCCGGTGCTGGTGGCCCTCAACAAGAGCGACCTGGCCGAACCGACCCAGCAGCAGGACCTGCTGGCCAGCTACCGCGAGCTGCTGGCCGGGGATGGATCGAAGCCAGCTCTTGACTGGCCCCTGCACCCCTGCAGCGCCCTCACCGGCGATGCCTGCCCAGGCCTGGTGGAGGCCCTGGCATCGACCCTGCCGCAAGGCCCCCACCTCTACCCCCCAGATGCGGTGAGTGATCAGCCCGAGCAGCTGTTGCTGGCCGAATTGATCCGGGAGCAGGTGCTCACCCACACCCGCGAGGAGGTGCCCCATTCGGTGGCGGTGAGCATTGATCGCATCGTCGATGACGGCCCCCGTACCGCCGTGCTGGCCACCGTGCTGGTGGAGCGCTCAAGCCAGAAGGCGATCCTGATCGGCAAGGGGGGGCGCATGTTGCGGGAGATCGGCACCGGCGCCCGCCTGCAGATGCAGACCGTCTTCGGAGGCCCGGTGTATCTGGAGCTGTTCGTCAAGGTGGTGCCCAACTGGCGCCGGCATGCCGGTCGTCTGAATGAACTGGGCTACACCGGCCTGGATTGAGGCCGGACGCTGCCGTCCGGCTGAAAGAATGGCCCCGTGCCCGCCCCCCGCAGCTTGACCGGCCCCATCCCTGACACGGCCCCATTCCCGCCCCAGGACCTGCCCTCCTTCCTGCGTTGCTGCGAAGGCAGCTGGATGAGCCTGCGCAGCCGCTTCGACCTGGCCAAAGCCGACGACACCGATCAGCAGGCCGGGGAGGGAGGGGACGCCTCCAGCGACAGCTGGCACCGGTCGGAGCGGGGTGAACTGACGATGCAGCACCGGCTGGAGGGTTCCGATGGCGAACCCGGCAGCCTGGTGAGCCAAGCCGATGGTGCGGCAGCCCAACGGCTCACCTTCCACGCCGATGGGCACTTTGAGGTCGGGTCCGATGGCAACCAGGCCAGCAGCAGCGGCAGCTGGACCCTCTGGCCCGACGGCAGCCTGGAGCTCAGCCTGCAGGCGGAAGGTCGCCTGATCCGGGAGCGGATCTGGTTCACCAAACCCAACCTGCGGCTCCGCAGCACCGTGGAGCACCAGGAGGACGGCCGCGCCGGTCGGGCCAGCTTCAGCTCCGAGATCCGACGGGTGAGCCGCCCCGCGGCCAGCTGAACACCGCCATGCGCCTCGATGTGATCAGCCTGAGCCCTGAGGCCTTCGCACCTCTGCTGCAGCTGGGGGTGATCGGTCGGGCCTTTGGCGCCGGGATCGCCTCCCTGCACCTGCACAACCCGCGCGATTACGCCACCGATCGCTACCGCAAGGTCGACGACGAGCCCTACGGCGGAGGGGCCGGCATGGTGCTCAAGCCCGAACCCGTGCATGCGGCCTTTGAGGCCCTGCCGCCGCTGCCCCGCCGGCGGGTGCTGCTGATGAGTCCCCAGGGGCAGCCCCTGCAGCAGGGCGACCTGCGCCGCTGGGCCCGGGATTACGACCAGCTGGTGTTTCTCTGCGGTCACTACGAGGGCTTCGACGAACGGATCCGCCCCCTGGCCGATGAGGAGGTGTCGATCGGCGACTTCGTGCTCACCGGCGGCGAACTGCCGGCGATGACGATCATCAACGGCGTTGTACGCCTGCTGCCGGGCACCGTGGGCACCGCCAGCTGCCTGGAGGAGGAGAGCCACACCAACCTCCTGCTGGAGCACCCCCACTACACCCGCCCGGCGAACTTCCGGGGCCAGGAGGTGCCTGCCGTGCTCCGATCCGGCGACCACGGCGCCATCGCCCGGTGGCGCGCCGAGAAGCAGCTGGAGCGCACGCGCCTACGGCGCCCTGATCTCTACGAGCGCTGGCGGTTGCTGCAGGAGTGAGCACCGACCATCACCCATCGGGCTGGAGATGAAAGGAAGGATCGATCGCGCTGTCTCTTGATCTGACACCCAGGATCGTGACGGCCCTGGATGAAAGCTACCGACCTGGCGACTTGGTTAAGGCAGATCGAATTGTTTCAGCCGAAAGCCTGACCCCTTCAACGGAGGGGTGCGACCATTCATCCCGATACAGAATGCTCCCATCATTTCCGATGTAGCCGCACGTCTCCCCAGGGCAGAACACATCAAACAAATCCACGACATTGACAGCTCCTACCTCCTCCAGTCGATGGAGAATGTTGTTTAAATCCGACTGCCGCAGCCTGGATTCTGCCTTACCAGGAATTTTGCATTTGGACAGATTTTCCCATGGTTCATACCACTGGCGAATCGCCATGTCAGGGGAGCACTCCGCCTCACGAGCGAAGGGCAATGCATTCATAAAATACAATCGGATTCCCCTCCGCTTTAAATCACGAGACAGATTTTTAATTCCCGCCTCAAGCTGCAATAGCTTCAGCCTTGACTGGGCCGTTGATTTCTCTGGCAATAAAGTTGATAAATCATTGATTGCAAAAACAATATCTCCCGGCCCCAACTGCTGAAACAAGGCTGGCAACACCGAATCCCAGTAATAGTCGCTTGCCTTGCTCCAGGGGCTGCTGTTTGGAATTTCCCTCACAGGAGATGCATCCCAGGAGGAAGTCAGTGTAACGGCATAGCCATCCCGCTTTACCAATTCATCAAACGCCTCAACAAATGCGGCAGAAAAAGAATTTCCAATCACAAGAACTCTTTTGCTTGAACGATCAAAGTCACCAAGGGTGCAATTCCTTATGCCCAAGGGAGAGCCGACCTCGCCATT
Organism: Prochloraceae cyanobacterium; assembly: GCA_040377855.1. GTDB lineage: Bacteria > Cyanobacteriota > Cyanobacteriia > PCC-6307 > Cyanobiaceae > CAIXOZ01. The sequence continues at coordinate 22,214 of JBEINY010000015.1, forward strand.
GCTGGACAAGACGCAATCATCGCCAGCCCATGTCCCAGGTATTCCGGGTATTTTATATGTTGAAGTCAAGGATTGTGCCCCTGATTTTTTCAGCTTTGCCCTAGCACCCAAAAACAAGTGATTAGGATTCTGATTCTTCAAATAGACAGGCAATAGCAAGGAAAAGCTGAACAGGCCAAAGCCCACCAGAATGGATATTAATTTATACCTGGGGCTTCTGGCGGCCCTAAAGGGTTTCTCGACCAGTTCATAGGAGCCCATACCGAAAAGAAGAATAAGGAGAATTTGCCCTGGGGCGGTCCACCAATGAATTCCCACGGTCATTCGGCTCACATAAAGAATCGTCCAATGCCATAAATAAAGAGAGTATGACATCAGGCCAATGTATACGACAACGTGATTTGTCATGAGTTCGTAAGCGCCTGTGCCTCTCTTAAGGCAAGCAATTAACACAGATGTAAGCACTACGATCAAAAAGGTTGCCACCAGTCCATGGGAGGCTGGCAACGACATCACGGCGACGATCAATGCCATGGCCAAAGCCGGAGAAATGCGTTCCAGCCTTTTTTCGATTGATGATCGTTTTTGAAAGCCAAGATAAAGAATGCAGCCTGTCGCCAACTCCCAGAACCGAGTTGGCATCAAGTAATAAGAAGCAGATTGATTGGCCTGGTATAAAACCATGAACCCAATCACCGACAAGGCCGCCAGAGGCACAATCACGAAGAGAAGATTTCTTTCACCATTTTTGCGCTTCTTTGCGTATCCCGTGAACCATAGCAAAAAAGGAAAGACCAGATAAAATTGTTCTTCGACTCCCAGGGACCAAGTGTGGGTAAAAGGATTGAGCTGAGTTGACTGAGCAAAGTAATTGGTCGACGACTGGTAAAGAGAAATATTTGATGTGCCAACCAGGCTGTTGATGGCCAGATCAAGCAGAGCGCCCGGCTCTGGATTGAAAAGGCAGAGAAATATCGAAGTTGCCATCACGAAAAGCGCAAGGGCTGGCACCAGCCTCCTGATTCGCCGTTTATAAAAACCGCCAGTAAACTCGATCAAGCTTTTGCTCGCCTTCTGAGAAAGCGAAGATGTGATCACATATCCCGATATCACAAAAAACATATCAACGCCAAGGTAGCCACCAGGCAACAGCTCTTTGTTGAAATGGTTGATGATCACAAAGACAACCGCAAGCGCCCTTATTCCATCAATTTCTGGCCTATAGTTCCCTTTTGCTACAGAAGCAATCGGTGGCAAGGGCGAGATCACTGATACCGAAGGCATACCCTTCTTCTTTTTTTTGATTTTCCCATGGCATCCATGGCGTTGTCAATCACTTTGCCAGAGGGAATTTATGGGGCCCTCGTCAAGGTTTAGGGCTCCGGAATTAGGCCTCTCATCGCTTCCCATCCGTTGGACTGCCTATGGCGACCCATGGGTGAAGACCTCAGGGCCATTCCCTGAAAAACATTGAATCCATTCCTGCCTATCTGGTTGGGTTTACGATCGATCTGGTATCAGGTTTTGATGCCCAAGGGCAAGCCCCTTCCCAAGCGCAGCCCCCGCGGGCTCCTGGGGGTGAGCGGGGTGGTGTGCTGAGGGCGATGGAGGCGTGAGCAGGGGATATCAGGCGCCCACGGATCCATCCCTGCCCATCCCCTGCCCAATCCCAGATCGGTCACAGGCAAGCCATGGAACTTCGACCAGACCTCAGCCCTAGTCTGCCGCCATGGGTCCTAGGCCTCAATCCATGCAGCTGCGTATCGGCAACGGCTACGACATCCACCGGCTGGTGGACGGCAGGCCCCTGATCCTGGGGGGGCAGGAGCTGGCCCATCCCGAGGGCCTGGGCCTTGATGGCCACAGCGATGCCGACGTGCTGGTGCACGCGGTCATGGATGCCCTCCTGGGCGCCCTGAGCCTTGGTGATATCGGAAAGTATTTCCCCCCCGACGACCCGCAGTGGAAGGGGGCCGACAGCCTGCGGCTGCTGGAACAGGTGGTGGCGCTGGTGGGGGAACGGGGCTGGAGAGTCATCAATGTGGACACGGTGGTGGTGGCCGAACGCCCGAAGCTGAAACCCCACATCGAGGCGATGCGTGGGGCGATTGCCGACCGCATGGGGCTCGATCCTGAACAGGTGGGGGTGAAGGCCACCACCAACGAAAAGCTCGGGCCCGAGGGCCGCGAAGAGGGAATCTCCTGCCATGCGGTGGCCCTGCTCCAGAAGCCATGAGGCAAAGGCAGACCCCACCCGAGCGACGAATGCGTGAGGGGCCCCGAACCGCCGACACCCTGACCTCTTGCTGGCGCAGGACCCTGACCAAGGCCGTGATGGCAACGCTGCAGGCCCTGCTGGTGGTGCTGGTCGGGCTGGGCCCAAGGCTGGCCCCGGGGCTCGCTGCCACCAGCCCAGCCGAAGGGATGCGGGCAGCTGCCCACCAGCCAGTGGTGGAGCAACTGCGGCTGGAGGTGCCTCGGGAGTACCGCGAGATCTGGCTGGAGGCCGAACGCAGCACCTGGGAGCCCTGGCTCGCCGGCCAGGATGGTTTCCTCGGGCGGGAGCTTCTCTGGGATCCCCTCCATGGGGAGGCCACCCTGCTGATCCGTTGGGCCAGCCGCCAGCAGTGGAAGGCCATTCCCCAGGCGGAGATCGATGCGGTGCAGGCCCGCTTTGAACGGCAGGTGCGGCTGCGCCTGGGGGCCCAGGCCCCAAATGCCTTCCCGCTGCTTTACGAAGGGGAACTGATCAGTCCCTGATCCTGCGGTTCCGCGACCCAGCCCCCCCGACCTGAATCCGTTGATGGTTACCCATGGCACCCCGTTCGTCGCCCCGGATGGTGCAGCGCCAGACGATGGCCTGGCCAACCTCGACCTCGGACGGACCAAGCGGCTCGGAATGGTGGAGGCGGTCTGGGGGGAGCACAAGAGCGCCGACCAGATCCTGGAGATCCTGCAGCGGCTGCACCGGGCTGGCGTGCAAGGCCTGGTGACCCGGGTGAGCGAGGAGAAGGCGGCGGCAGTGCTCCAGGGGGCATCCACGATCCAGGCTGAGACAAGCGGCGAGACCGCAGGCGAGCCAGAGCACGGAACGGCCGGTGAGACAGGCGGCGACGGAGACCAGCCGCGCTCGCGCTCCCCCCTGGTGATCGGCCACCACCGCGAAGCCCAGCTGCTCATGGCTCCACCGGTGACGGCAGCCGACCTCGCCCCGGGGAGCGGAGAGGTGGTGGTGGTCTGCGCTGGCACCAGCGACAGACGGGTGGCCCTCGAGGCCCAGCTCTGCCTCGCCTGCCATGGCATCAGCTGCGAGCTGGTGGTGGATGTGGGCGTAGCTGGCCTGCACCGCCTGCTGGACCGGCTTGAGCAACTGCGATCGGCCCGGGTGCTGATCGCCTGTGCCGGCATGGAGGGGGCCCTGCCAACGGTGCTGGCGGGCCTGCTGCCCCAGCCGGTGATCGCGGTGCCGGTGTCGGTGGGCTACGGCGTCAGCGCCGGCGGCATCGCCGCCCTGCACGGCATGCTCGCCAGCTGCGCCCCCGGGCTCAGTGTGGTCAACATCGACAACGGCTACGGCGCCGCCATGGCGGCCCTGCGGATTCTGGGGGTGAGCAGCGCCCGATCGTCACCAGCAGCCCGCTGAGCAAAGACAACGGCACGCTTGCCCGCCAAGGGCGGAAGCAGATGAATGAACCCCTGAAATACAACGACTGGGGGATGATCTGCGCCAAGGACATCCAGAGACTGCTTCACATCTTTTTTTGTCATGACCGAGACGGCGAGAGAAGCGGCGACCGAGGCGGCGAGCAAGGTGGCGAGCGAGGCAGCGAGCGAGCGACCCCGTGGCCATTGACCACAAATCAGCAACCCCGTTATTCGCCTTTTCAGGAGTCCACAGATCCCACCATCATCTCCCAGGAGCCATTGAATTGGTTGACGAACCGATCGGTGATCGCCTTGATTCAATCAACTAGACATTACAACTACTTTCACACCCATGATCAACGCCCTATAATTTGCCAAAAGGACCCTAATTTTGAGCCACCCCAACATCTCACCACCCCAGGCCCTGGCCGAGTTAAAGGCCGGCCATGAGCGTTTTACCAAATCGATCTCCAAGCATCCCCACAGCAGCCAGCAGCGGCTGAATCGACTCGTGAGCGGCCAGCATCCCATGGCCATGGTGCTGGGCTGCTCCGATTCCAGAATGCCGATTGAATTGCTCTTTGATGTGGGCTTTGGTGACATCTTCGTGATCCGCAATGCCGGCAACGCCTACACCGAAGGCAGCCTGGCCTCGATCGAATACGGATTGGAAGCCCTCAATATCGGCCTGCTCGTTGTGCTGGGCCATGAGGGTTGCGGAGCCGTATCTGCGGCCTGCTCCAATCACACCAGCCTCAGCCCAAGCCTGCGGCAGTTGGTGCTGCACATCCGCCAGGAGCTGGACGGAGCCGAGGTGTCCCTGGATCCCGATCGGGCCGTGCGCCACCATCCGGTGCTGACGGCCCATCAATTGATCGCGAACAGCCCATTGGTGCGGGAGCGGGTCAGCAGTGGTGCGTTGATGATCGAACCTGCCTGCTACACCTTTGATCACGGCAAGATTGAGTGGATGGGATCGTGTAAGCCCTAGGCGGCAGGGCTGCTCCGCAGCCGTGTTGCACGCCACGAGCGCATCAGCATCAGACGCCGGCGATCCAGCCTCCAGGCCCCCATCCCTCGACGTCCCCAGTGGCACGAAGGCTCCGGATTCCGTTGCGATGCTCAGGCGCCAGCCAGGAGCTCGAAAGGGAGCAAGCCAATGGGCTGTGGGCCATCCGCTGCCATCACTGAAATGGCCAACTCAATCCTGCCCAAGGTCCGGCGATGCCACCCAGCTGGAGCAGCGCCGGTGGCATCCCCGCCCTGGGCAACAGGCTCTCCAGCTCAGCTCAGCTCAGAGGTGACTGAGCTGGGGATAAGCGGTGAGCAGATCTTCGGTGCTCAGTGCCTCGCCGGCCCCTTCCGGCTGCCAGATCACCTCCAGGGCCAGCAGGTCGTCGTCGGCCACGGCGCCCAGGGTCTGCAGGGCGGTGCGCAGCTGATCGGCGCTGGTGACCTTGGGCAGGTTGAGGCGACCGCTGCAGGCCACCAGGAGGGTGATGGCGATGAAGTCGCTGGAGGCATCGGCGGCGCCAGCGCCGCGGCCATCGCGGCCCTTGGCGTTGCTGATGCGGCCGCCCACGTTGGTGGTGAGTTCCTGGCTGAGCTTGCTGCGCTCGGTCAGGGCCAGGCGCTGGAAGGTGGATTCCGCCGACACCTCAGGCACCTGGCCCACCTCGGCGTTGGCATAGACCCATAGATCGGGTTGACGCAGCAAGGCGAGGCTGGTTTCCTGCAGCACCTGCTGCAGGCCGGCGGCGCTGCTGGTGTCGGCGCTGGAGGCGAGCTCCCGCAGCTCCTCCTGCAGCTGGCGGGCGGAGGCGAGCAGACCCACCTGCACCTGGGCCAGGGCAACGCTGCCATTGGAGCGCGAACCTCTGATCACCGGGCCACTGTCGCCGCTCAGGGCGCCGCCGCCAGCACCCCGCACGGCATTCACCAGAAGACCGGCGATCACCAGGATCAGCAGGAAGCCGAACAGGCCACCGCCGAACCCGAAGATCGGCACGATGAAGGGAAAACCGATGCCGCCGCCGGAGCCACCCCGATAACTGCCGTTGTAACCGCCGCCGCTATAACCGCCACCCCCTCCATAACTGCGGTTAAAACCACCGCCGCCGCCACCACCGCCGCCCCCGAAACGGCTGCCGCCGATGCGGCCGCCGCTGGCGGCCCAACTGGCCGCCGGCCCACTCAAGATCACGGTCGCCACCAGGAGCGGCACCACCACCCAGGTGCGCAGACGACGCAACCAGCCGCTGCGATCGAGGGATAGGCGGCGATCCCGGGTGCTCTCGGCAGGGATGGAGTTGACCCCGGCAGGCTCACCAGGCATCAGACCCAGAACTCGGGCGGGCATCGGGGCGGGCATCGAAGGGGAACGGTTGTGCTGAACAGCAACCCGGTTCGACTCTAGGAACCACCTCCCACGATGGTGACGATCTCCAGGGAGTCGCCATCCACAACGGCCTGATCGGGCCAACGGCTGCGGGGGAGGATCTCGCCGTTGAACTCCACCACCACCAGCCGGGGCTCATAGCCGCAGTGCCGAAGCATGGTCTCGAGGTGGAGGCCGGCCGGCAGGGACTGATCGTCGCCATTGATCCGGGCGCGGATTTCACCTGGCAGCGGGTTGGGATCTGGGGACGCAGTCATGGCTGGGACGGCTGGGGAACGAGGGCCGCCAGCAACTCCCGGCTGGCGGCCTCGGGATCGGCGGCGGCGGTGATCGCCCGCACCACCGCCACCCGGGTGGCCCCTGCAGCCACCACGGCCGCCAGGTTGGCGGCATCGATGCCGCCGATGGCAAAGAAGGGAATCGGGCAGTGTTCGGCCGCCTGACGCACGTAGTCGAGACCGACCGGCTGCCGGCCTGGCTTGGTGGGGGTGGCCTCGACCGGACCGACCCCGACGTAGTCGCTGCCCTCGGCCAGGGCCTGCTGCAATTGATCAAGGGCATGGGTGCTGCGGCCGATCAGGCGATCGGCCCCGAGCAGACGCCGCGCTTCCGCCGTCGGCAGATCGTCCTGACCGAGATGCACCCCATCGGCCCCGACAGCCAGGGCCAGATCGAGGCGGTCGTTGACGATGAACAGGGCACCCGCCGCCGCGCAGAGTTGCCGCAACGCCCTGGCCTCCCTTAGCCGCTGGCGATCATGGAGGCCAGGGGTTCCCTCCTTGGCCCGGTATTGCACCAAACGCACCCCCGCCTTGAGGGCAGCGGCCACCACGGCCTCCTGGCCAGGCCCTGGCCCGACTATCAGGTAGAGGCCACACCGGGCCAATCGCTCCCGGCGGGAGGCCCCATCGCTGCGGGCCTTCAGCAGCTCGGTTTCCAGGTCGTAGAGGGCATAACGGATGCTGGCGGCCTCCTGGGCGAGAGGAGCGGGCCGGGAACGGCCGAATTCTTCGAGCACCCGCAGGGCCTCCTGGGCGCGGGCGGCATTGGCCGCCACCACGGCCCAGCCGCCATCCCGTTCCGCCTGGGCTGGATGGCCCAGACCGGCCGCCGGATCGGTGGCGGTGTGGCGAGCCAGCTTGAAGCGCTCGTCATGGCAGCGCCCCAATCGCTGACGCATGTCCTTCAGTCGGCCCACCAGATCCGGTCGCTCCAGCACAAACCGACACCAGTCCTCGAGCACCCGCAAACCCTCGCGGGCGCGATCGAGATTGGCGTCGATCAGGCGATCCACCGCCCTCTCCTCCCCATCACGCTCGAACGGGCTGCTTTCAAGGGGGGACAGGGACGGCTCGGAAGTGATCGCCACGGGCACGGGGAGGGGGCGCTGGGGTCCAGCTGTTCAGTGTGGGGGATCAGTGGGGAAGATCGGAGGGGGGGATCGGTGTGGGGTTCGCCGTCTTGGTTGGCTCAGCAGGGTGTGGCTGTCTAGGGTGCGGTTTCGGCCTTCCGCGCCCAAGGCGCTCACCCCCCATGGAGACAGGTGGATCCGACCGTTCCATGGTCGTGCTGGTCTCAGGGATTCTGTTGCTCGGGGGCATCGCCCTGTTCATCGGCTGGGGCCTCACCCACGCCTATCCCGGCGCCTGAACCGCTCGCCAGCACCGCCCGAGCCTGGTTGGCATCGGCTCCGATCTGGGCGGTGAGGGCCCCCAGGGACTCGAATCGCTGCTGACTGCGCAGCCAGCGCACCGGCTCCACCACCAACTCGCGGCCGCCCAGCTCCACCTGCCGATCCAGCAGGTGCACCTCCACCGCCGACGGCGCCTCGGGATCGACCGTGGGCTGCGGCCCCAGATTCATCACCGCCGCCATCGGCTCCCCGCCCGGCCACCAGGCCCAGGCCGCATAGACCCCTTCGCGGGGCAGGAACTTGCGGCCGTCGATCTGCAGGTTGGCCGTGGGCCAGCCGAGCTTGCGGCCGAGGCCCCGGCCGCTGTGCACCACCCCCCGGAAGCGATAGGGCCGCTCCAGCAGATCCCTCGCCTCATCGATCCGTCCGGCCGCCAGGGCCCGACGGATGCGGCTGCTGCTGAAGCTGCCGCATCCGTCGGCGAGCATCGGCACCACATCGACCTGCAGGCCATGGGCGTCTCCCAGCTGCCTGAGGGTGGAGGTGGTGCCGGAACGGCCCGCCCCGAAGCAGAAATCAGCCCCCACGGCCACCTGCCGGGCCCTGAGCTGTCCGACAAGCACCTCCGCCACGAAGGCCTCGGGGCTGAGGGCGGCCAGGGCGCGATCAAAAGGCACCAGCACCAGCTGGCGGATGCCGAGGGGATCGAGCAGCTCCAACTTTTCCTCGGGCAGATCAAGCCGCAGCCGCGGTTCGCCGTGAAGCACCTCGCGCGGATGGGGCCAGAAGGTCACCACGGTGGGCACCAGGGGCTCGGGGGCCGAGGCGACAGCGGCGATCACCCGACGATGGCCGCGGTGCAGACCATCAAAACTGCCGAGGGCCACGGCCGTGGGGCCGAGGGCCTCCTGGGGCGATCGCAGGGGGATCAAAACAAGGAGCGGGGCAAGGTTCGTTGCAGCCACGGGAGACCACCGGTCACCCCTCGCCCCTGCGATCTTCCCATGGCAAGTTTGGAAGGACCGCTGCGCGTCGTGCCGAACCGGCACCAACCCCCTGCCCATGGCCGACCGCCTCGACCTTCAACAGATTTCAGCGGCCCTACGACGCCTGGGCTGGGTGCGCTTCTGGGCCCAGGTGGTGCTGGCCGTGGTGTCGATGGGGGTGCTGCTGTTCAACAACATCGGCGCCAAGCTGGCGGCCAACTCGGCCCGGGCCCTCGGCCTCGGTCCCGGCATCTCACTCACCACCCTCGCCTTCCTGCTCCTGCTCTGGTGCCTCTGGCAAAGCTGGCTGATCGTGCGCTGCGGTCGGGCCCTGAATTCCCCGGTGCGGCCCAGCAAAGGTGAAACGGCGCGGCTGATCAAGCGAGGGGTCCTCGCCGACCTCGTGGGCATCACCCTGGCGGTGGTGGGCTATCAGGCGCTGGCGGGCAGTTTGTTTGTGCAGGCCTCGCAGCAGGTGCCGGGCTTCTTCGGGGCCCAGATCCAGGCAGCCCCTGGCACCGCCGGACGGGTGGTGGGCCTGCCGATCACGTCGATCGAGATGCTCTCCGTGCTGGGAAACACCCAGGTGCTGTTTGCCCATCTGATCGGGCTCTGGATCAGCCTCTGGTTGCTGCAGCGGATCCACCGCAAGGCCTGAAGGGAGCTTGCGGAAGCCCGCAGCCGGGTCTCCTGCCGGTGGCGCCTCACCGGAAACGCTCCCGGAAGCGGGTGTAAAGGGCGTTCATCGCCAGCATCAGCAGACCGACGCCGACGAAGACCACCCCGCGCAGGGTCAGATCGGCCTGGGCCATGTCCACCGCCACCAGCCGCAGCAGGCAGGCCCCGATGGCCAGCAGCGCCACCGTCCGGAATTGGTTGTCCCGCAGCACGGCGCTGAGGATGTAGATGGCAAAGGCCAGCAGCCCCCAGAGCAGGGTGAGCACGGCCCTGTCGTAGCGGCTGGGGAGATAGAAGGCGATCGCGAAGAACAGGGGGTAGCCGAGCCAGCGATGGGGCTGACGCGCCACCGGGATGCCGATCCACGCCAGCAAGGGCAGCCCACCCGGGGCCCGCAGCGCCTCGGGCCGGAGCCAACGGGTGGTGGCCAGCAACAGCAACCCCTGGAGGCCGATGGCCAGCAGGGCGATCGTCGGGGGCTGCTGGTGCCACTGGGACGAGGCGGTCACGCCGGTGCTCAGCGTCGCCACGGTGGTGGCGCTCGCCAGCCAGGAGCTGAGCACTGCATACACCTGCAGCCGCGGCGCGAACCAGCGCCCCATCGCCGGGGCCAGCAGCCCCAGGGCCAGCAGCGACCAGGCGACGGGCCGCCAGAGGGCGCTCACCTCGCTGAGGATCAGGATCCCGATCGCCAGCAGCGCCAGCTCAAGGACGCAGGGGTGAACGACGGTCCAGAGGCGCGCCTGGCGCAGAGCGCGACGGGGATGGAAGAACCACCAACCCAGCAGCACCGCCAGGGCGAACAGCTGGATCAGCAGGCGGCCCCCCAGCGACTGCCCCAGCAGCACCAGGTAGGACGGACTCTGGCTGATCACCAGCAGATAGCTGACGGCGTAGGCGGCCAGATAGCCCAGCCCGAGGCCGAGCACATGCAGAGACTCCGGCCGCCGCAGCCGGTTGGCCGTCCCGAGGGCCAGCAGGGAGAGCAACAGCCAGACCACCCCCGGCAACACGGGGGAGATCGGTTCAAGCAGAAGGAAGGCGGCCAGACCCAGGTCGAGGCCCAGCAGATACACCCCCACCAGCCGCAGGCGCCGTCGCCTGCGGCTGGTGGCGATCATCAGCGCCGCCAGGCCGATGAGCGCGAGCAGGGGCACCAGGGTCACCAGGCCCCGCTGGCCCTGCAGCAGCAGGCGCATCGCC
>JBEINY010000054.1:0-13709 GCA_040377855.1 Prochloraceae cyanobacterium
CGCTTCCAGCACGCCGACGCGGGCTTCGAGGCCATCAACGCGGCCCTTGAGCACGGCGAGCTCCTTCTCGAACTCCTTCATCAGCTTCTTGAGCTCGTCGGTCACTTCGGTGACGCGATCGAGACAGTTATTCAGCAGGGCGGCCGCTTCATAGCGGGTCATCGCCTTGCCACCGCCGTAGGTGCCGTTGGGGTAGCCGGCCACACAGCCGTACTTCTGCACCAGGTTGCTCAGCGCCTGATAAGCCCAGTCGGTGGGCTTGACGTCGCTGAACTGGCTGATGCTGGTGACTTGCTCGTCAGCGCTCGCATACTTGCTGAGCACTGATGAACCGACGCCAGGGCCAGCAAAGGCCGCCAAGGGGCTCAGCAGCCCCAGCGCGGCCGGAGCCAGCAGCAGAGGGGCCATGGCAGAACGCAGCCGCCAACGAACCAAACACGAAGACATCATCGAAGCAATCAGACCCAGCTGAAAAAGAGCACGCACCCCATCGCCCCGGACGCAACCAGGCGGGAGGGGCCCGAGGGCGCCCAATCCTGCGGCAAACCTCCTCCAAAAGCAGCGAACTGGAGAGTTGGGTCTTGGATTCCGAACATCGCCAAACCGCGCAGAATCGGTCCAAGGGAAGGCCCATGGCGGCGAAGCAACGGCTGTTCTGAGGCCTGATAGAAGTAACAACCCCAATCACCTGGCACCACACCCCCCTTGATTCATGGCCTGTCCCCATTGCGGCAGCCACGAGCTCCGGGCCGATCGCAGCCTGGCCGGAAGGCTGGTGTGCGGGCGCTGCGGGAGGCCGCACACCAGCCGAGCACCGCGCCACCGGCCCCGATCGGGCCGCCCAAATCGGAGCAGACGCCGCTGGAACCTGCTGTTGGGCCTGATGGTGGCCATTGCAGCCCTGGTGGCCCTCCGGCAGGCAGCCAACCTCAGATCGTGGCCGGGGCCCCAGCCCCCTCAGCAACAACCGGTTCGATGAGGGATGGCGGCCGCGCCCACCTGGCCAGGCACCCTGGCAGGCACGGCAGGATGGGATCCCTTGCCCAAGTGTCGTGGCTTCGACCGGGACTGCCCTGCTTCAAACCACCATTGGTGCCGATCCCGACGACTGGTGCGTCGAACGGTTCTCCCACCTGGCCGGGCTGATCCGCGCCGCTGGCGAAGCCCTCAGACCAACGTTCACGGTGGTGGCCCAGAACTACCCGGGCAGTGCCCCTGAACGGCGTGCCTTGGAAACCAAGCTGAGCGAAGGCGCCTATGACCAGGTCTGGCTGATCGCCCCCGATCTCGACAATGGTCCCGATCCTGGGTTCTTCAAAGCCCTGGAGGGGGCGGTGGCCCGGGGCACCCATCTGGTGGTGGCCACCGACCACACCGATCTGGGTTCAAGCCTGCTGCAACTGGGGGGCTGCCTGGCCAGCATCACCACCACCCAGACCTTCGGTCGCCAGTGGCCGAACCTGCCAAGCGATCGTGAATACGTGAATGCCGATTGCCCTGGCATCACCAGACCCTGCGTCGTCACCGGCCAGAACGGCGGTGTGCAGATCTGCAGGGTCCGAGCCGATCACCCGATCCTCGCCATCGACACCACGATCGCCGGGCACCTGCTTCTGCCCGCCCACCCCCATGAGGGCGTGTTGACACCCCACGGGGACCAGCAGCAGGTGCTGCTCTCCAGCCACTCGATCAGCAGTGGTCGGGAGCAGGTGACAGCCGTGATCGACGAGGACAGCGACGGCCACCGAGGGGTGGTACTGCATCATTCAACCTTCCATCACTTCGCCGATTTCAACCTGGACGTGTCCAGGGGCTGCCCCTCCTTCGTGATCGATCCCCCGTCGCAACAGATCAAGCAGTCACCGGAACTGCTGAACGATCTACGCGCCTATGTAGCGTCCGTGGTTCGGTATCTGATCGATCAGACCGAGCGGATCGACCGAGGCTGAAGCAGGCCAGGTTGTGCTGAACACCGCCGCATGCTGGCAACAGTCTGCGCAGGACATACCTCCCAAAAGAAACAATAGGCCCTCCATTCCGCACCAATCAAATCCGATTGAGGTTGTGATCCATAGGTTCTTGAAGGTGATTGACTCCCTGTCATTCACTTCTTGCACTTCAAACGATCCACCATGTTGAAACGCTTCGTTCCCATTCTGGGGCTGGCCGGGCTGGGGCTTACCGTGCTTCCGGCCCAGGCTCAGCTGAGTTCGGCCTCGTCCCAATTCACCGGCACCGCCCCCAACATCTGTCAGGTTGGCTCGCCGATTCAGGCCAACACCGCCATGAATGTCACCGGCGGCGGCAATGGCCTCAGCGGCGAAACCAGCCCCTTCAGTTTCGTCAGCAACACCCCCGTCGACCTGCAGCTGCGCAGTGTCACCGTTGACAAGGCTCCAGATGGCAGCAATGGCAGCTACCAAGCGGGCCTGGTGGAAGCAGCCTCCAAGGCAGAAGTGCTCCAGGCCAGCAACACCAACGCCTCCGGCCTCAAGCGCTACGCACAACCGCTGGTGACCACGGACACCTTCAGCATGCGTCTTGCGATTGCGGCACCGAAAGGCGGCATGCTCACGGCTGGAAACTATGTCAGCACCGTGACGGTTGACTGCCTGAGCCCCATCTGATAATCGATCAAGATGATGTGGCGTTGTTCGGGAGCATTCCTGGCCCTTGAACTGCTGCTGGCTCCAGCAGCAGTTCAAGCTGAGGGTGTCGAAGTCCCCAAAGACATCCGTCCGACACCTGCCGGCGGATACGTGATTCGCGCTGTTCTTTCCACCGACAAAGCGGTAAATGGCCTTCGCTATTCCCTGCACAACGTGGTGAACGGCAAAGTGGATCAGGAAATCGCAGGCCTGGAACGACGTCCCGAATGGATCAACACACGGCCTGGTGAAAAGCGGGCCGTGATGTTGTTTTTCAATCTTCCTGTGACCAAGCCTGAACCCCTGGCGCTGTGTATCTTCGGCGATCCCCCCAAACCCTCAGCAGACTCAGGTTCACGCTTGCAGGTGGTCTTTCGCTACTGCAAATTACTGCGGGTCCAGCCCTAGCCCAAAGCACACAATCGCAGCAGTCGATTAATCTCTCACCCACCACGGGCACGAGCACCCTCGATCAACTGAAACCAGCCCGCTCCGACACCGTCGAGCTCGACTTCCCATCAGGGTTCCGCTGCAAGGTGGGGGGCGGCGACGTCCCCTCCCTGGTGCTCTATGGAGACAGGGGGCAGTTCAATGCATTCAACAACTCGAACCAGGTGGAAGCCGGCAGGATCGGTGCTGCCCTGGTGATGCCGCTCTACCGATCCAAAAGCAGCAGCTGCGATCCGGCGATGAAACTGCAAAACGCGCTCAGCCAGTTGGAGATCGCCGAGAAACTCGTCAGCTCAGGTGCCATGACCAACGAGGAATTCATCCGACTGGCTCGCAAAATCAAGACCATGACCTTCGGAACCTGAGGCCGAAGCCGCTCAGCCCTTGGGATGGGCATTCGGCCCCGATCCCTTCACCAGATAGCCACTGAGGGAGAGCAACAGGACCCCCAGACAGAAGTAAGCCAGCGAAGGACCGTCGTTGATCGTGAAACCAAGCATGGCCTTGAAGGCCGAGACGATCAAGGCGACCACAAGCACCTTGACCAGCTTCTCCTTGAGTTGATCAAGGTTTCGGATGTCGAGGAGGCTGTTGGCACCGTCCTGTTGATCGCGAGCTGCTTCGATGGGAGAAATCAGCAATTCATATACGCCGTAACCAAAAATCAAAAGAGCCAGACCAATCAGATAGAGATCGATGCCTGAGATCAATTGACCCAGCAATTCAGAACTCCCCTTGGAGCCATGACTCTCGCCAGCCAACAGCAACATGAAGGCCCTGACGATGTCCATCGTGCCGATCGCAAAGGCCAGGGCCGTGCTGCACAAACTCATCACCACGGGCAGGATCGCAACCAGCCGGAATCGCCACATCCAGCGCTCAATCCGAATTTCAAGGCGCTTCAGACGATTGGATGCCATGACCGAAACAGTCAGTCCAGGGAAATCATGCAGGGATGCTAAAGGAGAGCGCCTGGAACGGCAGATGTTTCTAAGCTGCCAACCAACCCCGTGGGCAGCGCGACGGCCATGGATCTCGACGCCCTGATCAACCAGCTCAACCGTGTTGAACCTGAGGCCATCAACTGGCGGGCCATGGCCGACCTCAGCGCCGCTCCGACCGATGGGGCCGCCAAGGATGGGCACCAGGCGCGTCAGGCGGCGCCCCTGGCCCTGGAGCCGGCGCTCCTCCAGCGGCTGGATGCCTGGCTGAATGATCAGAATCTGGCTGGAGATCCTGCCGCCAGAACGGCCATCCTCAACCAGGCCCTGGAGGCCTGGTTGAGCGCACAAGGGGCCTGATTCAAACCACAACCTTGCCGTAAAAGCGCTTCTCGTCAGGCCTGAGCCAAAAGATCAACAGGGGTCCGCACCCAGGCACCATGCAGACGTGCTGGTCATGCCAAGGACCATCAACACGATGGCCATAGCCCCGTACCCACGGCCTCCCGGGAAGATCGAGCTGCAGCTCCCAGACAACCACCAAAGCGGCGCCCAGGACCACCAGGATCACACCGACCACCTACCCGTCGAAGCGGTCGAAGGCCAGGGCCAGCGGAATAAAATAACTACAATATGGATTAATTCCATCAACACATCATAAAACCTGGGCCAGACAATCACAGCTGGCCTGTCCATGGAGCAGCAGAAATCAGGGTTCCAGTTTCATCCCATGGGAGGCCGTTGATCCACCCCGGGGAAGGCCCCGAAGCCTGCGAGTGATCACCAGGGTCCAGGCCCCGAGGGTCAGGAGCAGCAGCGGTCCTTCACCAAAACGGTCGTAAACGGTGAGATCCCTTCGGGCCTGCAACGCCATCACCCCGAGGGCCGGCTGAAAAGGCAGCAGTTCCTGACGCACTTCGCCAGCGGGGTCGATCACCAGGCTTGGTCCGGTGTTGGCTGCGCTGAGCAGCCAACGACCGGTTTCGATCGCCCGCTGCCTGGCCAGGGCCCGGAACTGCTCCTGCAACATCAGCGGGTAGGGGTCCAGGTTGGCGCTGGCCACCAACCAGCCCGCACCAGCCCTAACCGCCTCCGCCAGGGCGGCGCCGTCGGCGAGTTCGTAGCAGATCGCCACCCCGATGGCCCCTTCCGGCCGGTTCAGCAGCCGCGAGGGGGCGCCGGGGGTGATCCCCCCCACCGCCGAAAGCCCGGCCCAGGCGAGTCGATCGGCGAACGGCACCCACTCCCCGAGGGGCACCACCCGATGCTTGTCGAGCCAGGAGACCGGCTCGATCGTGCCAACGGGAAAACGCAGCAGACTGCTGCGCCGTTCGCTCTCCTGCAGACGAAACCCCCCACTCAGCACCTCCACCCCCGCCACGGTCGGCAAGGGCTGCCCCAGGATCAGGGACCCCTCCGGCAGTAGCAGACCCTCCACCCCCAGGGCAGGGGCCTGGCGCAGGGCCTGGGCCAGCTGGGATAGAAGCCGGCGCTGCTGGGGGGCCTCGAATTTCTCGCGGGTGGGAATCGCCGGTTGGAGCACCAGCCAGGAACGCCAGTCGTCATTGGCACCTGGGTCAGGGGCCGCCGGACGCTGCAGCGCCAGGGCCCACCCCCCCAGCCCATGGCCCAGGAGCAGCAACACCAGGAAGGCCGCCAGGCCCGACCGCCATGGCCCCCGCAGCAGTCGCCAGAGGCTCCACCCAATCAGCAACTGAACGGCCGCCACCAGCCCCCCCCCGCCCAGGGCCCCAAGGCCAGCGAGGGCGGGATCTCCGGGCAGGGCACTGCTGCCCAGACCGATCCAGAACAGGGGCCCGCGCGCCAGGGCCACCTCCACCAGGCCCCAGAGACCGGCGGTGGCGATGGCGGTCCCAAGGCGCCGTCCCTCCAGCCGGCTGACAAGGGCGCTCCAGCCCCCCACCGCGACAGCGCCCAGCAGGGCGATCGCCAGCCAGAGCGCCAGACAGAGCGGCAGACTCAGGGCCAAGGGCACCCCAACCCAGTCGAGGGGATGCAGGGCCAGCAGCCAGCGATGGCTGACGAGCACGGCAGCCAGCCCCCAGAGCCCTCCCCGCCAGGCCGCAGCCTGGGGCCGCCCCAGGCTGGTGATCTGCCAAAGGGGAACCAGGGCCAGCCACAGCAGGGGCGGCCAGCCGAGGGGCGCCAGGGACAGACCCGCCAGGGAGCCCGCCAGCAGCACCCCCAGGGCCTGCACGCCCCGGCGCCTATGCACCTCCCCCATCCGCCCTGCCGTCGACGACGTCCATGGTGCCTGGGCTTGGGCGCTGGCAGAATCCCAGGGCTCTAGGTCCTCCGATGCGCGACATCCTGATCAGCACGACCGTCTGCATCGCCTGTCTGATGCTGGCCTTTGTCAGCCAGATCGTCGCCCCCACCTCGGCGTCCGCCGCCGCCCCGAGCGCCACCGCAGAGGCGATCTCCCGTGGGGTGATCCAGGGCGCCGACCGTCCTGGAGCCTCAGCATCAAACCCGGTCACGACCGCCCTGGCCCGGCCGGCCGGGCGTCCTGAGCTCGATCCCGACGACCCCAACCCCACCCTGTTTGCCATGGCCCCCGACGACAGCCTTGCCAATGCCGCCGGTGCGTCCTCCCTCGGGGGTGACCTCCAGAGTTCCAAAGAGACCATGACCCCGAGTGGCCTGCGGATCACCGATCTGGTGCTCGGCACCGGTGCCGAAGCGGTCTCCGGTCAAACGGTGAGCGTCAATTACCGCGGCACCCTGCAGGACGGCAAGGAATTCGACAGCAGCTACGGCCGCGGTCCCTTCAGCTTCCCGCTCGGTGCCGGGCGCGTCATCCGCGGCTGGGATGAAGGGGTCGCCGGCATGCGTGTCGGCGGCAAGCGCAAGCTGGTGATTCCCCCGGATCTGGCCTACGGCGAGCGCGGTGCCGGCGGCGTCATCCCCCCGAATGCCACCCTCGTGTTCGAGGTTGAGCTGCTGCGCATCGGCAACTGAAACAATCGTTAGGATGCCGCCTGGATCGGGGCAGTTCCGTGCCCCCGATCCCCGGCATTAAAAACCTCGCCCCACGCTTCTTTCCTTCCTCCATGGCTCACACGCTGCCCGCGCTGCCCTACGACCTCGACGCGCTGGAGCCCCACATCTCCCGCCAGACCCTCGAGTTCCACCACGGCAAGCACCACAACGCCTACGTCACCAACCTCAACAACCTGGTGGCTGGCACGGAGCTGGAGGGCAAGAGCCTCGAAGACACCATCACAGCCGTTGCCGGTGATGCCAGCAAGGCCGGTGTGTTCAACAATGCCGCCCAAGTCTGGAATCACAGCTTCTACTGGCAGTGCATCAAGCAAGGTGGCGGTGGTGCCCCCAGCGGTGCCCTTGCCGACAAGATCGCTGCGGACTTCGGCAGCTTCGACGCCTTCGTCGAGCAGTTCAAAGCCGCTGGTGCCACCCAGTTCGGCAGCGGCTGGGCCTGGCTGGTGCTCGATGGTGGAACCCTCAAGGTCACCAAAACCGGCAATGCGGATCTGCCCCTGGCCCATGGTCAGAAGGCCCTGCTCACCATGGATGTGTGGGAGCACGCCTACTACCTCGACTACCAGAATCGCCGTCCCGATTACATCAGCACCTTCCTTGACAAGCTGGTGAACTGGGATTTCGTGGCCGCCAACCTCGCCAGCGCCTGAACCAGCCACGGCTGTTTGCGTTGCCCCCATCGAGCCTCCGATCGGACCGATGATGTTTATTGCCGGTGCTGCGCCTTCAGGGCCGGCACCGGTTTTTTTGATGGTGCAATCCCCGGTGGGCCCTTGAACGGTCAGGAGCGCCGGGCCTCGGGCAGCACCGCCTCAGGCGGGATCCACATGGCATCGCCGTAGGAAAAGAAGCGGTAGCCAGCCGTGATCGCCTCGGCGTAGAGCGCCAGCAACCGCTGCCGGCCGATCAGGGCACTGACCAGCAGCAGCAGGGAGGATTTCGGCAGATGGAAGTTGGTGAGCAGCCCCTGAACCACGGCAAAGCGAAAGCCGGGCTGAATCATGAGGTTCACCGGTCCGCGATGGGGACGAAGCTCGCCGCCATGGAGAGCCGCGACCCCCTCAAGGCTGCGAACGCTGGTGGTGCCGACAGCGATCACCCGCCCGCCCCGGCGCCTGCAGGCGCCCACGGCCTCCACCAGGGCCTCTGAGACCTCCACCCATTCACTGTGGAGCTGCACCTGGGTGAGGTCTTCCGTGTCGAGCGGGCGGAAGGTGCCCAGGCCCACATGCAAGGTGACGCAGGCCAACTCGACGCCGATGGCCCGGAGCTCCGCCAGCAGGTCATCGCTGAGATGGAGGCCGGCCGTCGGGGCTGCCACGGCGCCAGGCCGGGCGGCATAGCGGGTCTGGTAACGCTCTGGAGCGCCAGCGTCGTGCCCATGGATGTAGGGCGGCAGCGGCATGGCGCCGTAGCGACGAAGCAGGGGCTCGAGGGCCTCGGCGGTGGCGCAGTCAGGGGGGAACCGGATGATCCGTCCGCCCGTGCCCGGATCATCCGCCACCACCTGCACCGCCAGGGGCAGTTCTGAAGGGGCCTCCAGATCAAGCCATTCACCCAGGCGCAATCGCTTGGCAGGACGAGCCAGGCAGAGCCAGCAGCCATCACCACCCGCAGGTTCCAGCACCAGCAGCTCCACGGCGCCACCACTGCGACGGCGGGCCTGCAGCCGGGCCTGTAATACGCGGGTGTCATTCACCACCAGCAGATCCCCGGCCTGAAGGGATGCGACCAGATCCCACACCTGGCGATGCTGGCAACCCTCCCCCCCCACGACCTCAAGCAGGCGTGCCGCATGGCGCGGCTCCACCGGCCGCTGGGCAATCGAGGCCTCCGGCAGGGTGAAGTCGTAACTGGAGAGCTTCAGATCAGAGCTGTCAAAAGCGGTCACGCCGCAAACACACCGGTCGATCACTCTGAAACCTAGGGGTTGGGGGCAGACATCCCGCCGGTCAGCGACCACGGCACGGAGGCGATCCCTGGTGGTGCTGCCGATGACGGTGACGTTCCTGATCTCGGATCGTGAGCAGGCCATGGCCCCGTGGGACAGGCCAGCATGAGTTCGACCGGGATCGCATGTGTCAAGGCACCTAATCCCGATCCCTGGTATGGGCAATCAAGGTGTCATAGGGAGAATCTGGATAGAACGGCTTTGCCCCATCCCCCCATTGGGACGGATCCCGGTGGGGAATCAATCCATGTTTCTTGGTAAGCAGACTGAACACAGATTGATCATGCCTGTGATCCTTGAACCCAGGATAGTTTTCCAGCCCGCAGCGATTTTCCACGTCCGTGAGGATCCTCTCATCCTGGGCATAGCGCAGATACTCGTTGATCAAGTGGACCGTGAATGCCGACTTCCTCCACAGACTGAAACCAGCCAGACGCTGCATGGTGCTGGCATACGCAGGGCCATCGCAGTCCATCAACACAAACGCATCCCTCTTGGTCCATTCTTGCTCGATCAGGCCATGGAGCTGAAAGCAAATCAGATCCTGGCGACCCTCCACACCGACCTGAATCAGAGGGTCGATGGAACGCAGGAAATAGGAGCCAGAGTCGCTATAGAACACATCATCACCATCATGCACGGCATCCAGAGCCTGCTTGATGAAATAAGGCTTCCACAACCAATAACCATTCCCCCTTGTCTCACGCAAGATCGCTTGGTTGGCCTCATAAAAGCCTGGATCAATATCCTGGGGCGAACAGGAGACAACCCCGTCCAGAAATTCAACCGACGGCACCACGAAACCGGAGGGGAACGGGCACCGAGCCGCTGGCCGCTGGCACCAAGCATCCGGCACGATGATGATGATGCAGGCAAGCCCACTCCGATGCCCCGATGAAGACATTTCTGGTCACCGGTGCCAACCGCGGCATCGGCCTCGAGTACTGCCGCCAACTGCAGGCCAGGGGCGATCAGGTGATTGCCACCTGCCGTGCGCCATCGCCTGAACTGAAAGCCCTGGGGTTGCGGATCGAAGCCGATGTGGAGATCACCAGTGATCGGGCCATCGAAAGCCTGGTGGATCGCCTGAACGGGCAGATGATCGATGCCCTGATCCTCAATGCAGGCGTTCTGGACAACACGCGGCTCACGGATCTGGATGGGGACAGTGTGCGGCGCCAGTTCGAGGTGAATGCCCTGGGTCCGCTGAAACTGACCAAGGCCCTGCTCGATCAACTGCGGCGGGGATCGAAACTGATCCTGATGACCAGCCGCATGGGCTCAATCGAAGACAACGGCTCTGGCGGTTCCTATGGGTACAGGATGTCAAAGGTGGCGCTCAACATGGCGGGCAAATCCCTGGCGATCGACCTGCGGCCCCGCGGCATCGCCGTCGGAATCCTCCACCCCGGACTGGTGCGCACCCGCATGATTCAGTTCAACCCGCAGGGCATCAGCCCGGAGGAGGCCGTGCGGGGACTGCTGGCCCGCATCGATGCCCTCACCCTCGAGACGTCCGGGACGTTCTGGCACGCCAACGGCGACGTGCTGCCCTGGTGAAGCCGCCGGAGCCCCAACCCACACCGGGCGCGGGACTCAGCTGTCCTGCACCCGGCTGGGGCTGAAGGCACGACAGGCCTCCAGGTGCGCCACACCCCGCCGGTGAATCTCGTTGGCATAGGTGGTCCAGGTGCCCTGACCCCAATAGCGAAAACAACTGGTTTCGAGCAGCAGCAGGTGGAGCAGCGCTTGCTGGTACTGCGGCGTTGCGGTGATCTCTGGATCCTCAGCCACCAGGGGATCGAACAGCTGGTGAAACGCCGCACTGAGACTGTTCATCGGCTCCAGCACATTGGCGTAGCCCTCCACCCAGCTGAGGTTGTTGGTCCAGGAGGCACCGGCCATCGAGACCTGGGGATCGTGGGCCTTGAGCGCAGCGATGGCCGTTTCCACAGAGTCAGGCGTGGGAGGGCCGTCAACCTGCTGCCACAGCCTGTGCTGATGAACCGCCTGAATCTGGGGATAATCAGATGGCCCAATCCCAGCTGCCTCCAGCAACTCCAGCACTTCGGTGCCATTGATCGCCACGGTGCCCGTCCGTCCGCCACCTTGGGCGGCGATGCGGTGATGGGCCTGAATGAAGGCCTGCGGGAATTCATTCATCATCACCCCCCCATTTTCGCCATCGGCGATCTGGGACACGATCGAGGGAATCGTGTGGTCTCCGTGGGACTGGCGGCCGCGACCAAGGGCTTCATAACAGGGCTGCATCTGGCCCACGAGCTTGGTATCCGACCCCTGGGTTTTGATCAACGCCGTGATCGTGACTGTTTCCCCCCTGGAATTACGGGCCACCAGTTGGTTGGGGATGTACTTCTGTTCATCGTGGAGGGGGCTGCCATCGATGTTTTCAACGCTGTGTTCCTGGACCAGAAGCCAGCGGTATCCACACTCCCTCAGGGCCTTCACGAACTCAAACAGCGTGTCGGGATGGTTGGGGAGGTGCATCTCCGGTGGTGAGAATCCCTGCACACGCTGCAGGGCATCAGGGCCGAACAGGGATGCAAAATGATGCTGCCAAGCCAAGATCTGCAACTTCAGATCCGGGATTGGCGTGGAGGGCGCAACGGCATGACTCCAGAAGGTTCCCAACCACTCCACATGGGGCTGAATGCTGGGATCACAGGCCAGAGATCGAAGGGCATCGATGATGTCTTGGCGATCCATCTGCTCCAAGCCCCAGAGAAGATTTCCCGAATAATCGAGCATGATCCGAGGATTGCAGCCATCCCGGATCAACTGGGGAATCATTTCCGCCAGGCGCTTGTAGCAGTGGGCAAACGGCTCAGCATTATGGTTATCGCCCTCGCCGGGGTGCTCGAACATGTACTGGAGATGGCCGATCAGCTCGCCATTCGCCCCGGCGGGAATCGTGGGCTGATGCATGTGGAGTGCACAGGCAAAAGCCGACTGAATATCCTCCAGCTGCAGATTGGTCTGGTGCAGAAATACGGTCCTGTCCTGCTGCACCAGGGCCAGGATCTCCTGTTCACGACCAGCAATCGGGGGCAAGGCTTGGTTGGTCATCAGCAGGGCACCTGGATCTGCAACATCGAGACCATCATCCAGAACCCGATCAGGTTGCATCCTGACAGCAACCCGGCTTGATGCCTTCAAAGACTCCTTCTTTCTGCCCCAGGAGAAAACGCATCAGGCCCCTGAAAGATCAGGTCATTGCCCACGGAACGACCAATGGTACCCATGCCATTCGGATCAAGAACGTCACCATCGCGATGGTTGACATCGGTCTCCTCGCAAATCACGAGCATCCCAAAAGGACGTAGAACCCTGCGAATCTGCTCCGCCAGGAAGGCGGCCTCGCGTTCGAAGCCGCTGCCGGCAGGGGCGTGCTCGCTGAGCCCTGGGGGAGACGCGGCCGAAACCAGCGCCACGCTTGGCAGCCTGCAGGGAGATCAGAAGGCAAGGCTCTCGGGGTTGGATTCGATCAGCTGGGCCAGATCCTTGAGGAACGCCGCCGCATGGGCCCCGTAGATGGTGCGGTGGTCGCAGGTGAGGTTCACCTGCATCTGACGACGCACGGCAATCGAACCGTCCTTGCCAGCCACCACCGTGGCCCGGGAGGCACCCACCGCCAGGATGGCGCCGGTGCCTGGGGGAAGAATCGCGTCGAAGCGATCAACCCCGAACATGCCGAGGTTGGAGAGGGTGAAGGTACCGGTGCTGTACTCCTCTGGCTTCAGCTGTTTGGTGCGGGATCGGGCCACCAGATCAGACCAGGCGCGGGCCATCGAATAGATGTCAGTGCGATCGGCGTTGGCGAGCACCGGGGTGATCAGACCGCCGTCCTCCATCGCCACCGCCACCGCCACATTGATGGCGGCCGGGAAAACCATGGCGCTGCCATCGGCAGAGGTGGCCGCATTCACCTGGGGATGGCGGGCCAGCACCACGCCCACGGCCTTGGCCAGCAGGGCGGTCATCGTGACCCCCTTGCCCTTCACCTGTTTGTAGAAGGCGTCGAGGCGGTCGGTGGTGATCGTGTAACCGACCCGGAAGCAGGGAACCTCAAGACTGGCCAGCATGTTGCGGTTCACCGCCTGCTGCAGGGTGTTGAAGCTCACCGATTCGCCAGGTCGACCAAAGGTCTGACCAGCCGGTGCAGGAGCCGCCGCGGCCGCACCCGGGGCGGCTCCAGGGGCCTGGGGAGCTGCCGACACGGCCGGGCCCGTGGATTCGGCAACCCTGGGGACGGCCACGGGTTGGCCGCTGGCGGCCAACACATCCTCAGCCTGGATTCGGCCATGGGGGCCGCTTCCCTTCAGGGCCTCCAGGGCCACACCGAGCTGGGTTGCGAGCTTGCGGGCCCTGGGAGAAGCCACCACCCGGCCTTGGGCGGCAGCGGCGCTGCCAGCGGCCGCCGGCGCCGCGACGGCTGCCGCCACGGGGATGGGGGCCGGCGGAGCGGGGGGCGCCACTGCAGCAACTGGAGCGGGAGCGGCAGCAGGGGACGATGGGGCCGGAGCCGGAGCCGCCACAGGAGCCGCGGGCGCACTGGCCTGAACGGCGGCGATCTCCTCCTGGCTCTCAACGATCACCCCGATGGTCTCCCCCACGGGGGCGGTGCCACCGGCGGGCATCAGGATCGTGGCAATATAACCGCCATTGAACGACTCC
>JBEINY010000051.1:0-15631 GCA_040377855.1 Prochloraceae cyanobacterium
CCACTGGCTACACGCCACTGTCATCGGTCGTAGCGCTTCGGCGCGCAGACATCAGGCAGGTGATTCTTCACCGCCAGCAATCTGCTCCTCCTCGGCGGCCTCCGGGGGAGCCGGCCAGGCCGTGGGCCCGCCCCCAAGGGGCTTCCTACGGGCCGCCGCCACAAGGTTGTCGCCGTCGGCCAGGCCGACCTGGGGCCTGGTGATCACCAGCACCGACTGCTCCACAAGGGCCTGACAGGCCAGGCGCCAGTCCTGGGGTCGGCGGCGCAGCTTCTGATCTTCAACAGCGGTGCGGGGCGAGAGGGCATTCCCGGCCTCGCCATCGACGACGCCCACAAAGCAGGTGATGCACTGGCCGCAGCCACCGCAGTTGCCGAGCGTGCCCTTGAGGCCATAGAGCTCGATGCCCTCCCGCAGGGCCACCTCGCGCAGGTTCTCTCCGGGGTAGCACTCAACATCGCGACCCTCGCGGACGAAACGAATAACGGGCATGGCACTGACGCTTCAGACCCCATTGTGGGGCCTGAGATTGCGATTTGTAACCACGGCCCGCCCTGGGAAACAGGCCGCCCTGTCACGGCTCGTTGCAACCAACGGCCAGGACATCCGGCCTGCCGCCGAAACCCCTTACCATCGCCGAGTTGGATCCGGTCTGTCGCTTCGGCGATCGCCCGGCACCTGTTTGTTTCCCCGGACCTAACCCCCATGGGATTGCCCTGGTATCGGGTGCACACGGTCGTGATCAACGACCCGGGCCGATTGCTGGCCGTGCACCTCATGCACACCGCTCTGGTCGCCGGCTGGGCCGGCTCCATGGCGCTTTATGAGCTCGCCATCTTCGATCCCTCCGACGCGGTCCTCAACCCCATGTGGCGGCAGGGGATGTTCGTCATGCCGTTCATGGCCCGCCTGGGCGTGACCGGCAGCTGGGGCGGTTGGAGCATCACCGGCGAAACCGGTGTGGACCCCGGCTTCTGGAGCTTCGAAGGTGTGGCCGCTGCCCACATCATTTTGTCTGGCCTGCTGTTCCTGGCAGCCATCTGGCACTGGACCTACTGGGATCTCGAGATCTGGCAGGACCCGCGCACCGGCGAACCGGCGCTCGACCTTCCCAAGATCTTCGGCATTCACCTGCTTCTGGCCGGTCTCGCCTGCTTCGGCTTCGGTGCCTTCCATCTCACGGGGGTTTTCGGCCCCGGGATGTGGGTGTCCGACCCCTACGGCATCACCGGTCACCTGGAGCCTGTGCAACCAGCCTGGGGACCTGAAGGCTTCAACCCCTTCAACCCGGGCGGCATTGTGGCCCACCACATCGCTGCTGGAATCGTCGGCATCATCGCCGGCATCTTCCACATCACCAGCCGCCCTCCGGAGCGCCTTTACAAGGCCCTTCGCATGGGCAACATCGAAACCGTTCTCGCCAGCGCCATCGCCGCCGTTTTCTTCGCCGCCTTCGTGGTAGCTGGAACGATGTGGTACGGAGCCGCTGCCACCCCGGTTGAGCTGTTCGGCCCCACCCGCTACCAGTGGGATCAGGGCTACTTCAAAACCGAGATCAACCGCCGGGTCCAGACCGCCCTCGATCAGGGCGCCACGAAGGCCGAGGCCTACGGGGCCATCCCCGAGAAACTGGCCTTCTACGACTACGTCGGCAACAGCCCAGCCAAGGGCGGCCTGTTCCGGGTCGGCCCCATGGTGAACGGCGATGGCCTCCCCACCAGCTGGATCGGCCACATCTCCTTCACCGACCAGGACGGCAGGGACCTCCAGGTTCGCCGCCTCCCCAACTTCTTCGAGAACTTCCCCGTGGTTCTTCAGGACAAGGATGGGGTGGTTCGGGCCGACATCCCCTTCCGCCGCGCCGAGGCCAAGTATTCCTTCGAGCAGACCGGTGTGACTGCAACCGTCTATGGCGGTGCTCTCAACGGTCAGACCTTCACCGATCCCGCCGACGTCAAGCGTCTGGCACGCAAGGCTCAGCTGGGTGAGGCGTTTGAGTTCGATCGGGAGACCTACCACTCCGATGGAACGTTCCGTAGCTCACCCCGCGGCTGGTTCACCTTCGGCCACGCCACCTTCGCGCTGCTGTTCTTCTTCGGTCACATCTGGCACGGTGCTCGCACCCTCTACCGCGATGTCTTCGCCGGCATCGACCCCGATCTCGGCGAACAGGTGGAGTTCGGTCTGTTCCAGAAACTGGGCGACCGTTCCACCCGTCGTCTGCCGGAGGGCTACGTCCCCCCGGCCGGCACCACCCTCAGCTGATCGCTGGTAACCCGAGGTAACCCATGGAGAGCTTCGCGTACATCCTGATCCTCGCGCTGGCCATTTCGACCCTGTTCTTCGCGATCGCTTTCCGCGATCCCCCGAAGATCGGGAAGTGAACCCCAGCCCTTGAGGGACGCTCTGGCGTCACCCCTACCCCTCCAGCCCCCGGGCTGGAGGGGTTTTTTTGTGGTGTCGGCCAGGCGGGGGATCTCAAACTGGGATCGAGGATCACGAGAACCGGGCGAGTCTCACCTGATGGCGGGCACTTCTGCTGGAGAAACCGCAAGACCCAAGGCCATGAGCCCTTTTCAAGCAGTTGTTCTCTGTCTACACTTGTCTCATCGTTGATGACTGAAACGGGATGGAGTGTCCCTCCTGCCAACACACCGACAGCAGGGTGCTGGAATCCCGCTCCGCCGATGGTGGTTGCAGTGTCCGACGACGCCGCGAATGCCTCAACTGCACCACCCGCTTCACCACCTACGAACGGGTGGAGACCATGCCGGTGATCGTTGTCAAACGCCATGGTCATCGGGAAGCGTTCAGTCGCGCCAAGCTCCTCCATGGACTCCTGAGGGCCTGTGAGAAAACAGGCCTCGAGCCTGCCCGTCTGGAGGAGGTAATCGATGCGATTGAGCAAGCCCTCCAGCAGCGCAATGGCCGCGAGGTGAGCAGCAATGAAATCGGCGAACTGGTGCTGCAGCAGCTTGGGGAGATCAGTGAGGTCGCCTACGTCCGCTTTGCCTCCGTCTATCGCCAGTTCCAGGGAATCGACGACTTCGTGGCAACCCTGGAAGGCTTGAGTCGTCGCCAGAATCCGAAAGGCAAGCAGCAAAGGCCCCTGCTCCTCGCAGGCTGAGGATCCGGCTCGAATTCGCTGGAAGCGCTGCCGTGCTGGCTGTGTAAAGTCGTTCTTTGCGCGTGCTGCTGGCGGGCAGCAACGGGCTCCCATCAAACTGCCTCCGGCAGACCGCCGACCCAGCCCCCATGACCCTGACCCCGACAGATCCCAGCGTCCTCGAGAGCGATCTGGACGTGACCGATGACCTGCTGGATCTTTCCGTGCCGGAGGACGTGCCCACGGCGGATGATCCGAGCAGCCGGGCTGCAGCGCGTGACATGGATGGGGTGGGTTTCACCCTTGAGGAATTCGCCTCCCTCCTCAGCAAGTACGACTACAACTTCAAGCCCGGCGATGTCGTCAAGGGCACCGTGTTCGCCATGGAGCCGAAGGGCGCCATGATCGACATCGGCGCCAAGACCGCCGCCTTCATGCCGCTGCCGGAAGTCTCGATCAACCGGGTCGAGAACCTCAGCGACGTGCTCGAGCCCGGGGAGGTCCGTGAGTTCTTCATCCTCAGCGAAGAGAACGAGGACGGCCAGCTCACCCTGTCGATCCGCCGGATCGAATACCAGCGCGCCTGGGAACGGGTGCGTCAACTGCAGAAGGAAGACGCCACCATCTACAGCGAGGTGTTTGCCACCAACCGCGGTGGTGCCCTCGTGCGGGTTGAAGGCCTGCGCGGCTTCATCCCCGGCAGCCACATCAGCACCCGCAAGCCCAAGGAAGAGCTGGTGGCCGACTTCCTGCCGCTCAAGTTCCTGGAAGTGGATGAGGAGCGCAACCGCCTGGTGCTCAGCCATCGCCGTGCCTTGGTGGAGCGGAAGATGAATCGCCTCGAAGTGGGCGAGGTCGTGATCGGCACGGTGCGGGGCATCAAGCCCTACGGCGCCTTCATCGATATCGGCGGTGTGAGCGGCCTGCTGCACATCTCCGAAATCAGCCACGAGCACATCGAGACGCCCCACACGGTGCTCAATGTGAACGACCAGATGAAGGTCATGATCATCGACCTCGATGCCGAGCGCGGTCGGATCTCGCTGTCCACCAAAGCCCTCGAGCCCGAACCCGGCGACATGCTCACCGATCCCCAGAAGGTGTTCGACAAGGCCGAGGAGATGGCGGCCCGCTACAAGCAGATGCTGCTCGAGCAGGCTGAAGAGAACGAGCCCATGGGCGTCACGCTCGACTGACCTCCGGGACTTTCCCATGCCTCAGCTGCAGCTTCGCGGCACGGGTCTCGGTGAGGTGGAGGCGATGCTGTTCGACAAGGACGGCACCCTCAGCATCAGCGAACCCCAGCTCATCACCCTGGCTGCGGCCAGGGTTTTTCTTTGCCTGGAGCAGGTGGAGCCGGCCCTGCGACCCTCCCTGCGGGACCTGCTGGAGCGGGCCTACGGCATCAATGCGGCCAGTGATGCCATCCACCCTGCCGGGATCACGGCGGTGGCCAGTCGCGATCACAACCTGATCGCCACTGCCACGGCCCTGGTGCAGGTGGGCTTGGGTTGGCCGGAGGCCCTGGCCCTGAGCGAGCAGGTGTTTGCCCAGGCCGATCAGGCCGATGCCCGCCGTGCCGCTGCCGGGGAAGCGCGAGGCACCAGTGCCACCACGGAGGGTCTGCTGCCCTGGCTGGAGCAGCTGCGGGCCGCCGGGATCACCTGCGCCGTGATCAGCAACGACGACATCGCCGGGATCGAGCATTTTCTGGCCAGCCATGCGCTCGAGCCCTATTTCGCTGGGTTCTGGAGCGCCGAGCACCGGCCCCGCAAGCCCGATCCCGCCGCCGTGCATGGCCTGTGCGCCCAGCTGGGGGTGGCGGTGGCCCGCTGCGCCCTGATCGGTGATGCGAACAGCGACTTGCGCATGGCTGTGGCGGCGGGCATTCCCCATCAGCGCTCCCTGGGGTACACCGCTGCCTGGAGCACCGCACCAGCCTTGGCCGAGCCCCACCCCCGCATCCATCACTGGAGTGAGCTCTCCATCGGCGCATAAGATTGGGGGCTATCTCCACGCCATGAGGGAATGAGCAGCCCCACCGGTTCTGTATCCCGATACGTCTTCACCTCTGAGTCGGTGACCGAAGGGCATCCCGACAAGATCTGTGATCAGGTGAGCGATGCGGTGCTGGATGCCCTGCTGGCCCAGGATCCTGCCTCCCGAGTGGCCTGCGAAACCGTGGTGAACACGGGCCTCTGCCTGATCACCGGTGAGGTCACCACCACCGCCCGGGTGGACTTCAACACCCTCGTGCGGGGCGTGATCAATCAGATCGGCTACTCCGGTGCCCGCGCTGGTGGTTTCGATGCCAACAGCTGTGCCGTGCTGGTGGCCCTGGATCAGCAGTCGCCCGATATTGCCCAGGGGGTGAACGAGGCCGACGACCACGACGGCGACCCGCTGGATCTGGTGGGAGCCGGCGACCAGGGGATCATGTTCGGCTACGCCTGCAACGAGACGCCCGAGCTGATGCCGCTGCCCATCAGCCTGGCCCACCGGCTGGCCCGGCGCCTGGCGGAAGTGCGCCACAACGGCAGCCTCGGCTACCTGCTGCCCGACGGTAAGACGCAGGTGAGCGTCGTGTACGAGAACGACGTGCCGGTGGCCATTGACACGATCCTGATTTCCACCCAGCACACCGCTGAGATTGACGGCATCAGCGAAGAGAAGGCCATGCGGGAGCGCATCGCCGCCGACCTCTGGACCCATGTGGTGGAACCCGCCACGGCCGATCTGGATCTCAAGCCCAGCAAGGCCGACACCCGTTTCCTGGTGAACCCCACCGGCAAGTTCGTGGTGGGTGGCCCCCAGGGTGATGCCGGCCTCACCGGCCGCAAGATCATCGTGGACACCTACGGCGGCTATGCCCGCCATGGCGGTGGTGCCTTCTCCGGCAAAGATCCCACCAAGGTTGATCGCTCCGCCGCCTACGCCGCCCGCTACGTGGCCAAGGCCCTGGTGGCCGCCGGCCTGGCTCGCAAGGCCGAGGTGCAGCTCAGCTACGCCATTGGTGTGGCCAAGCCCGTGAGCATCCTGGTGGAGAGCTTCGGCACGGGTGCGGTGAGCAACGCCGATCTCACGGCCCTGGTGCAGGAGCATTTCGACCTGCGCCCCGGCGCCATCATTGAGGTCTTCGGTCTGCGCAACTTGCCCCAGCAGCGGGGCGGCCGCTTCTATCAGGACGTGGCGGCCTATGGCCATTTCGGCCGCAGTGATCTGAACCTCCCCTGGGAGGATGTGGCCGCCATGGCCGCGACCCTCCAACAGGCCACAGCAGCGCGCGTCGCCGCCTGAAGCCAGCTGCGCCCGCCCTTCGCCCTCGGCATCGATCTTGGAACCAGCGGCTTGCGGCTGGCCGTGGTGGATGCCGGCGGTGCGCTCCTGGCGGAGCAGGCCAGTGGCTACCCGGCTGCGTTTGAGGATCCCCGCGGCTGGCGCGCGGGCCTGATCACCCTGTGCGGCCACTTGCCCGCCGAGCTGCGCAGCCAGGTGGGTGCCGTGGCCATCGATGGCACCTCCGGCACCCTGTTGCTGTGCCGGGCGGATGGCAGCTTGCTACCCGGTGGGTTGGCCCAGGCGCTGCCGTATCACCGGGCTTGTCCCCACCAGGCGGTCGAAGTGGCACGACTCACCGGTCAGGCGGCGGGCTCGGGACCGGCGGCCAGCACCAGTGGCAGCCTGGCCAGGGCCCTCACCCTGCTGGCCCTGGCGCCAGGGCCGTGCCTGCTGCGGCATCAGGCCGACTGGTTGATGGGCTGGTTGCTGGGCGATTGGCGCTGGGGTGAGGAGGGCAACAACCTGCGCCTGGGTTGGGATCTGCAGATGCGTTGCTGGAGTGGGTCGATAGCGGATCAGCCCTGGAGTGGCGGGCTGCCGCAGGTGCGCTCCAGTGGCGAGCGGCTGGGCACCCTGGCGGCGGCGTCCGCCCGGGCCCTGGGGCTGCCGGCCAGCTGTCAGGTGGTGGCGGGCAGCACCGATGCCAATGCCGCTGTGCTGGCCGCCGATGCCCAGCCCGGCGATGGTGTGGCGGTGCTGGGCACCACCCTCGTGCTCAAGCAGTTCTGCCCCCAGCCCATCACTGGGCCAGGGATCAGTTGCCACCGGGTGGCGGGCCAGTGGCTGGTGGGGGGCGCTTCCAATGCCGGGGCCGGAGTGCTGCGCCGCTGGTTCACCGATGGCCAGATCGCCGAGCTCAGCCGCCAGATCGATCCGCGCCGCCCCACTGGCCTGGCCCTGCGCCCGCTGCCTGGCCCTGGCGAGCGCTTCCCCGTGGATGATCCAGCCCTCGAACCCCAGCTGGAACCCAGGCCGGTGAGCGATGCCCTCTACCTGCAGGGGCTGCTGGAGGGGCTGGCGGAGATCGAGCGTGCCGGCTGGCAGCGGTTGGTCGAGCTGGGTGCGCCGCCGATCCGGCGCGTGATCAGTCTGGGGGGCGGGGCCCGCAATCCCCAGTGGCGGCTGATGCGCCAGCGGGTGCTGGGGCTGCCAGTGCTGAACCGCCCCCAGCTCACGGCCGCCCAGGGTATGGCCAGACTGGCTCGCACAGCCCTGAGGTGCCCATGAACAACAGCTTGCGCTCCTGGATCTCCATG
Source organism: Prochloraceae cyanobacterium (assembly GCA_040377855.1). GTDB lineage: Bacteria > Cyanobacteriota > Cyanobacteriia > PCC-6307 > Cyanobiaceae > CAIXOZ01. The sequence continues at coordinate 7,702 of JBEINY010000051.1, forward strand.
CTGATTTTCGTGGTGCTTGCCGGATACGTGAGCTTCAGCGCCATCCGCCTGGGCTTGCTGCTGTGGCAGCGCTTTGCCGCCGGCTAGCCAGCGCTGCCCAGGTGGGCTGCTCGAAGAGCCCAGACCCCTCAGAATTGCCGCACCCGCGATCGCAACCCATGGCCGCCGACCCCCTCACTCCCGCCGTGAGCGATCGGATCTGCAAGCACATGAACGACGACCATGCGGCGGCGGTGCTGGCCTATGCCCGTCACTACGGCGGCGTTGCGGCTCCGGCAACGGCGCGGATGGTGGCGGTGGGCCCGGAGGCCATGCAACTGGAGGTGGATGGCCAGCGGGTGGATGTGGCCTTCGACCACACCCTCAGCGATAGCGATGACGCCCACCGCACCCTGGTGGCGATGCTGCGGGCCATGCCCCAGAACTGAGTGGGTGGGGAATGCTCAGGCCAGTTCCTGGACGGCCATGTTGCAAACCCTCCTGCAGGGTGCCCTCTCCCTGATCAGCACCGGTCGTTGCCCGCTCTGCAGTGGCGCTGTGGCGCCCGATGCCTCCAGTCAGCGGCTGTGCGAGGCCTGTCGCGAGCGCCTGGCCCTCAGCGCTGGTGGCCTGCAGGGAGATCAGCCCCTGATCTGGTGTGCCTTGGCCCCTTACGGCGGTCCGCTGCGGGGCCTGCTGCTGGCGCAACGGCCGCGCCCGGCCCTGAGCGTGATGGAGGGACTGGCCGCGGAGCTCCTGGCCTGCTGTGGCGGTGCCATCGCCGGTGGGCTGCTGGTGCCGATTCCCAGCTGGAAACGGGCGGCCAACCCGTTGCCCCAGCTGATCGCCAAAGCCTTGGCCACGGTGTCTGGCGGGCGGGTCGCGGTCTCAGGCGAACTGTTGCAGCGCAGTCGTCCCACCGTGGGCCAGCACCATCTGAACCGCACCCTGCGTCTGCGCAATCAGCTGGGCTCCTTCCAGTGCGTTCGCCAGTCGCGCCCGGTGCTGGCGGGCCTGCGCCGCCGCGGGCTCTGGCTTGTGGACGACATCCTCACCACGGGGGCCACGGCCCAGGCGGCGGCAGTAGCCCTGGAAGCGGAGGGGCTGCAGGTGGAGGGCCTGCTCTGTTTGGCCCGAACCCTGGCCCCCTCGTGATCTAGGATCTCCTGGTCGCGTTAGCGACGGGCCGGGATAGCTCAGTTGGTAGAGCAGGCGATTGAAAATCGCCGTGTCCCCAGTTCAAATCTGGGTCCTGGCATTGATTAGTGTTGCAGTCTGCTGAATTGCAGCTCCACCATGCCCTTGCCAATTCCCGATAAGCCAGGGCAGGTGTTCGATAACGCTGACAGCTTCGGGATGGTGTTCGATGAGGCCTGGCAGCACCATGAACGCACCAGTCCCAGCCACGGCTTGAGCACCGAGGAGAAGAAGCTGTTGATGCTTCAGGCCTGCGGCGAGCACCCCTTCATGCTCAGCAGCCCGGCCATGGCCACGCAGGTGGCCGATTTCCGCATCCGTTTGCTGGGCCTTTGAGCGGCGCTGCCCATAGGATCCGGCCTCTCCCCACCATCCCGAGGCGATGTCCAGCCCCCTCGCTCGCCTGCTGCGCCAGTTGAGCGCCGGCTTCAGCAACCAGCACCAGGCCTTCGAGAACCCACCCCTCTACGCCCACATCCTGGTGAAGTTCCGGCCGCTGCCCCAGCTGGTTCCGGGGTCGCTGCTGCTGGAGCAGACCTACGCCATCACGCCAGGGGTGCCCTATCGCATTCGGGTGCTGCGGGTTGAACAGCAGGAGCAGAGCCTGGTGATCCACAACCAGGCCCTCCACGATGAGCAGCGCTTCTGGGGTGCGGTGCAGGACGACGAGAAGCGCGCCCTGATCACCGCGGCGGATCTCAAGCCCCTGGAGGGTTGCGCCTACGTGGTGCGTGAAACCGCGGAGGGCTTCAACGGCGAAGTGGAGCCAGGCTGCCGCTGCCTGGTGGAGCGCAAAGGGGCCACCTCCTACTTGGTGAGCAGCTTTGAGCTCAGTGCCCATGGGATGCGCACCATTGATCGAGGCCACGACCCCAACACCCATGAACAGCTGTGGGGATCGCTGGCGGGGCCCTTTGAATTCGAGCGCACCGAGGATTACAGCCATGAGCTTCCTGCTGACTGGCTGGCCGTCTGATCTCCGCAGGACGTTTGCACAACGTTGCAGTGCTTTACGCCGGCCGTGAAGCTCTGTGAGGTGTTGGCGGCCTAGGGGTTTCTGCCTAAATCCCTTTTCTATGGTCGGCGAGCTTTTTTCTGCTGCCGTTATGGCATTGCCGCTGCTGGCCACCAAGCCGATCACCCAGAACGCCCGGGTGAACAACTTCGCCATTGGCGGTGATGAAGCCCCGCGCACCCTGGTGGCTGTGGATGAAGTGATCGAGCGGGCTTACCGCCAGATCTTCTTCCATGCCTTCAAGGTGGATCGTGAGCCGATGCTGGAGATGCAGCTGCGCAACGGCACGATCACCACCCGTGATTTCGTGCGCGGCTTGCTGCTCTCGCGCAAGTTCAGCGAGGGCTTCTATCGCTGCAACAGCAACTACCGCGTGGTGGAGCAGGTGGTGGGCCGGGTGCTGGGCCGTGAGGTGCACGGCAACCAGGAGCGCATCGCCTGGTCGATCGTGATCGCCAACCAGGGGCTTGAGGGCTTTGTGGATGCCCTGCTCGAATCGCCCGAATACATGGAGGCCTTCGGCACCGATGAGGTGCCCTATCAGCGCTCCCGGGTGCTGGCCGGCCATGCCAAGGCTCAACTGCCCTTCAACCAGAAGGCTCCCCGCTATGACGCCTACTGGCGTGAGATCAGCGCCAAGCGTGCTCCCGCCAACCCCTATGCCGGTGGTGGTGCCCAGTTCAGCGGTGGTCAGATGTCTCCTGCCTGGGTTGGCGGTCAGCCCCCCAAGTTGGCGCAGACCCTCTGGCTGGCCCTGGCTGGCGTGGGTGCCCTGGAACTGGTGCGCGTGCTGGTGGCCACCGCCGGGGCCATGCTGAGCACCGGGTCGGCCGGCTGATTCAGGCGCTCAGCTCATCCATAAAGGGCTGTTCCTCTTCGTCTGGGAAGGGGTTCAGCTCCAACTCCAGCTCAGGCTGCTCGCTGGAGGGGGCTGGTGGTTGGCGGTGTTCTTCCGTCCTGGGCGGGAAGGGGTGCACCTGGGCGCTGGGGTGCTGCTCGTTTAAGAGCTCCTCTAAGCGGGCGATGCGCTCTTCGGTATGGGCCAAGATTGCATTCGATTCCAGGTGTGCGGGGTCGTCGTCTGGGTTGGCGCCCAGCTCACCGATCTGCTCTTCCAGGCTCGCTAGCCGCTCCTCCAGCTCCAGCAGCCGTAGCGTGAGGGTTTCGCCCACCTGGCTGAGGGCCTGAAGCTGCTCGCTGATCCGTTGCTGCAGCGAAGCGGAAGACGCAGCTGACATCCCTCGGGCCAATTGGATTTGGGCGGATGGTATCGGCGCAGGGCCCAGGTGCCAGACCTGCTTTTTGTAACGTTTCTGAAAGCCCGTGTTCGGCGGCAAATGGGCCCCAAAGGATCCGGCTCTGGCACCAACAGCGCAGGTTGCCCCTCGGTGCGGCATCTCCCTCGGTGCTGCCCTGCTCCTCCCCTGGCCCGCAAGCCCGCCCCTGAAGTCCCATAACTCTCGCCAACGCTGCCTACCTGGGCATCGAGCGTTACGCCAACAACCGCGTCAACGAAAACTGGATGTCCGCCTCGTCTGACGACAAAGCACCTGTGATCCGTGCTGTGTATCAGCAGGTTCTCGGCAACCAGTACGTGATGGCCAGTGAGCGGCTTGAAGGTCCGGAATCACTGTTCAAGCGCGGCTACCTGAGCGTGCGCGAGCTCGTGCGCCAGGTGGCCAAGAGCGGTCTGTATCGCAAGCGCTTCTTCGAGAGCAGCAATCCTTACCGCTTCATCGAGCTCAACTTCAAGCACCTGCTGGGCCGCGCGCCCCAGAACAAGGCAGAGATGCTGCACCACTTCACCATCCTGCAGGAGCAGGGCTACGACGCTGAGATCGATTCCTATCTCGACAGCGCCGAGTATCAGGATCGTTTCGGTGAAGAGGGTGTGCCCTATCTCCACGGCTGGAATTACTCCGTGGGTCAGCAGGGTCTGCAGTTCTCCTACATGCTGCAACTGGCCCGCGGTGCCGCCGCCTCCGTCAAGGGCAACATCCTCAAGAACCAGTCCCGCCTGAATCCCGCGGTGCATGCCGAGCAGCCCATGCCCGTTGTGGCTCCGGGCTCCAAGGCCGCCGGTTTCCGCAAGGTCGCCAGCGATGGCGTCACCCGTCAGGGTGTGGGTTCCGGCGAAGAGGGCCGCACCTTCCGGGTGGAGATCACCGGGTTCAACAACTTCCGCCTGCACAAGCGCAGCAATCGTGTGCGCTTCATCCCCATCAACAAGCTGCTCGAGTACCAGCAGCAAATCCACCGCGAAGGCGGCCGGGTCGCCAGTGTCACTCCGGTCAACTGACCGGATCCTTCTTTCCTCGTTACCCCCGTAGCTCCGATGAAGGTTTCTGCAGGCAACCGCGGCACCAGCTTCAGCAATGACCGTCAGGTGACATTCGCCGTGACTGTCATCGCCAACAACGACTACTCCCGCACGGCGGATGTGGTCATAAACGTGCCTTACACCCGGATGAACGAAACCATGCGCATGGTGCAGCGCATGGGTGGCAAGATCACCGGCGTTCACGTCAGCGGTGGCATCGACACCAATGCCCCCAAGGCTGCGGCTCCGGCCAAGGCTGGCCAGAAGAAGTAAGCGGGCCAAGGCCCCGATCGTGGCCTCGCCCCCCTCTTGCAGGGGGCTTTTTCATGGCTGCGCGCTGGGCAGGAGGGATCGAGGACAGGCGGGGAAGGGTGCGTGCTACCTCTCGCGCTGTTCTGTGGGGCACACAAGGCTCCCAAGGCACCCGCTTCGGGCTGTTTCGCAACCAGCTTTCATCCTGTAGAGGCCTTGCAGCGCAGGCGATCTGCGCCTGCCAATGACTGTTTGTTAAGCGCTGCTGATAGGGGCCATAGGTAGGGCCAACAATATGTGGGCCAAGCGGTGAGGCGGACTTCGGCCTGCTCGCTCGATTTGGTGCCGTGATCCCCTGGTAGCTGCCGCTGCCGGCAGGGCTCACATTCCCCTCTTCACCCTTCTCTGACCCAGTCGAGAACAGGAGCCTCCCCCCAATGTTTGACGCCTTCACAAAGGTGGTCGCCCAGGCTGATGCCCGTGGCGAATTCATCACCGCCGGTCAGCTCGACGCCCTCGGCGCCATGGTGGCCGAGAGCAACAAGCGTATGGATGCCGTGAACCGCATCACCTCGAACGCGTCTAGCATCGTCACCAACGCTGCCCGCAGTCTCTTCGAGGCCCAACCTGCCCTGACAGCCCCGGGTGGCAACGCCTACACCAGCCGCCGCATGGCTGCTTGCCTGCGCGACATGGAGATCATCCTCCGCTACGTCACGTACGCCGTGTTCACCGGCGACTCCTCCGTGCTGGAAGACCGCTGCCTGAACGGCCTGCGCGAGACCTACCTGGCCCTCGGCGTGCCCGGCGCTTCCGTCGCAGAAGGCGTCCGTAAGATGAAAGAATCCGCCATCTCGATCGCAAATGATCGCAACGGCATTACCGCCGGCGACTGCTCTGCACTGATGAGCGAGATCGGCACCTACTTCGATCGTGCCGCTGCGGCAGTAGCCTAAATTTTAAGCACAAAGTAATTTTTTTGTCAGGTACTACCATGAAGACCCCTCTCACCGAAGCTGTTTCAGCAGCTGATTCCCAAGGCCGCTTTCTGAGCAACACTGAGATCAACTCGGCATTCGGTCGATACAACCGTGCAAAGAGCGCCCTCGCAGCAGCAAAGGGATTAACAGCGAATGCGGACAGTCTTGTCAATGGTGCTGCACAAGCCGTTTACAGCAAGTTCCCTTACACCACCCAGATGCAGGGTGCCAACTACGCTGCTGATGCCCGTGGCAAAGCAAAATGCAGCCGTGATATCGGCTACTACCTGAGAATGGTTACGTATTGCCTCGTAGCTGGTGGCACTGGGCCGATGGATGAGTATCTGATTGCTGGCATTGATGAAATCAACCGTGCCTTTGAGCTGTCTCCTTCGTGGTACGTAGAAGCCCTCAATTATATTAAAGCCAATCATGGACTTTCTGGTGAGCCAGCCACTGAAGCCAATAACTACCTGGACTATGCAATCAACGCCCTAGTTTGATTGCATATAACGGATTTTTACATTCTCGGGCTCCCCATGTGGGAGCCCTTTCTTTTGAAGGCTAGGGCTTGAAGCTGCAGTTTATAAAACAATAATGCAGCTAGCAAGTGCAGCCCAGGCAAGAATGCATGCCATCTACTATAGCATTTGCGCACTACTATTTGAGGGCATAGATTATTCCGTTGGACCATTCGATATCATTCTGATAAGCAAAGAAGCCTCCGCATTTGTCTTTACCTCATCTTTTCATTAACATGACGTTCCAGCAGCCCGAGCAGATCATACACTTAATAAAGCAAGCAGGAGAAGGAGCGGAGATTATATACAACTCAGGAGCTATGCGTCTTCGCATTGACCTCAGGAGCGACGACATATCACTTTGGAGATCTCATTTCTTGACTGATCCCAGTGAAGCTAATCTTCTCGTTGCATGCGAGGATGGCGACGGCGAGTTAAAGCAGACGCGCCTCACCTGGGTCGTAGGTTCTTCTATTCGGACAACTTTTGTGTCTGGAAAGAAAGAAGCCAAGGCGCTTTTGGAAGACATCGGTGTAGTAGCCCAGCTAGCCAGCCTAGCTTGCGATCGCTGCTATGGATTAGGCGAATCGGCTGTATGGGCATTCTACTTGGACCGCAACAAGACATTGTCCGCAACTCCACTCGGCTCATGTTCATAACAACAGAAACCGAATATAGAGCGAAGATTAATCTTCTTGTCAGGCAGGCTAATGTATGCGGACTTGGCTCAAGAGAGACGATACCCGTTGAAGTTCGAACGATTATCAGGACTGCTGATTCAGCAAGGCGTCCACTGAGCCTAAACGAGATAGAATATATCTGTGCGATTTGCAAAGGTTCAGAGAAAGCTGTTATCGAATTAATCGAGAAGTCGCCTAAGATGATTGCTGAAGCGAGCGCGTCGCTACTACACAAGCAACCAGGATTGATAGCGCAAGGGGGAGAGCTTTTTCCTGAGCACAGAGCAGCGGCCTGCTGGAGAGACTGCGAGCAATTTATCAGAGTAGTGACTTATGGGGTGGCGTCTAATTGCACGGTAATTACCGACAAGGCAGGTATGAAATCATTATTGGAACTCTATATGGTATTGGGAGTTCCCGTAAAAGCGCTTTTGCACGTCTTGACAGAATTAAAGAATCTCTCAGTCAATAGACTTAGAAGATCAGGCTATGAGCGTGAAAGTACCTGCGCTCAAGGTGCGTTTGATGACTTGATATGCGCGCTAAACCCAAAGAGTGAATGACTACTCGAGAACTACCATCAGGCATTAAGGTTGTAGCAGGACATTCGGCCAACCCAATTTGTCCTCTAGAATGCAAGAGGTATAAGAAATTCTTAAGACAACCAGAAAGAACTCTTCCTATGCATCCTGAAGCCCAACTCAAAATCACTTTGTTACCAGAGAATCCACAGCAATGGCATCCCCCAGAGACCTGCGAACCTGAAATGGTCAATCAAGTGCCGCTTGATGCCCGCGGAGCCCGTTGGTCACATCGAGTACTAACCCCTCTAGACCTAAGAGAATCTAAACTATGCCGAGCTGATCTAAGGGGCGCTGATCTTTCTGGCTGCCAGCTTGATGGCTGCGATCTCAAGTTGGCTCGTTATGATATGAATAGCAAGTTTCCCGAAGGATTTAATCAATTCAGATCTGGAGCAGTCGGAC
>JBEINY010000049.1:0-15774 GCA_040377855.1 Prochloraceae cyanobacterium
ATCCTCACCCTGCTGCTGCTGCTGGAACGCTGCCTGCGTCCCACCACCACAACGACCCCCTGAGGGCTCCGGCGCTGAGGGCACCTCGGGCAAGGACATGCCCCGGCCACCACAACCGACCCTGCCACGCCAGTACAAATGCACTACCGTGGGGCCTGATGGTGTCCTGGTGCGGCCCTTGACTCCCCCCTGCACGGATCCCGTGGGCCCAACGGATCCCGTGAACGCAACGGATCCCGGGAACCCAACGGATCCAGCGAGCGAAACGGATCCGGATGACCAGACGGGCATCGATCTCAATGAGCTGCTGATCCGCAACCCGGAGATGCATGTGCTGCTGCGGGTGTGCGGCCCCTCCATGGAGGGGGCCGGCATCCGCGACGGTGCCCTGCTGGTGGTGGAACGGGGTGCCCCGGCCACGCCCGGTCAGATCGTGGTGGCCCACCTGAACGACGGCTTCACGGTGAAACGGCTGGCGCGCCACGGTGACCGGCTGCGGCTGGAGGCGGCCCATCCCTCCTATCCCCCCCTCTCCCTGGAGGAGGGCGACCAGGTTTGGGGTGTGGTCCGCCATGTGATCCAGGCGCCCTGAGCAGCGATGGCCCGGGCGGTTGTACTGGTGGATGGCAACAACTTCTATGCCTCCTGCGAGGCGGCCTTTGATCCATCCGTGATCGGTCGGCCCCTGGTGGTGCTCTCCAACAACGACGGCTGCATCGTCTCCCGCAGCCAGGAGGCCCGCGCCCTGGGCATTGCCATGGGCCAGCCCTACTTCCAGGTGCGCCGCGATCTGGAGCGGCTCGGCGTGGTGGTGCGCTCCTCCAACTACGCCCTCTACGCCGACATGAGCCAGCGGCTGATGAGCAGCCTGGAGCCCTGGGTTGAAGAGCTGGAGGTGTATTCGATCGATGAGGCCTTCGGCCTCCTGAGCCGGCCGGCCTCGGAGCCCGACCTCAGCGACTGGGGCCAGCGGCTTCGCCAGACCCTGCGTCGGCAGATCGGTCTACCGGTGGCTGTGGGCATCGCCCCCTCCAAGGTGCTGGCCAAGCTCGCCAACCGGATCGCCAAGCGGGACCTCTGCCATGGGGGGGTCTTTGACCTGGGGGCCCAGGCCGATCCCGATCCCTGGCTGGAGGGGGTCGCCGTGGAGGACATCTGGGGAATCGGCCGCCGCCGCTCCCGCTGGCTGCGGCTTCGGGGGATCGCCAATGCCCGCGAACTGCGGGACATGGCCAGCGCCGAACTGCGACGCCAGTACGGGGTGGTGGCCCTGCGGCTGCAACAGGAGCTGCGGGGCCACCCGTGTCTGCCCCTGATCACCGTGGCGCCACCGAAGCAGGAGATCTGCGTCAGCCGCAGCTTCAGTGAACCGGTGCGCAGCCTGGAGGGCCTCCAGCAGGCGGTGGCCACCTATCTCTGCCGCGCCGCCGAAAAACTGCGGCACCAGAAACTGCTCTGCGGCAGCGTCACCGTGTTCGTGCGCAGCAGCCCCTTTAACGGCACCAGCTTCTACAGCCGTGCCGCCACCGCCAGCCTGCTGTTGCCGACCGCCGACACGGCCGTGCTGCTGGCGGCCGCGCTGCCCCTCGTGAACGGTGTGTTCAAGCCCCACAAGCCGCTGCAGAAGGCCGGTGTGCTGCTGCAGGCCCTGCAGCCCGACACCCTGCTGCAGCACAACCTGCTGATGAACCTGACCCCGGAACAGCAGGGCCGCCGGGAGCGGCTGATGGTGACGATCGATGGTCTGAATCGCCGCTACGGCCGGGGCACCGTGCAATGGGCCGCCTGCGGCCTCCAGCCCAGCTGGGCGATGCGCCGCTCCCGGCTCTCCCGCTCAGCCACCACCCGCCTGGATCACCTGCCCCTGGTGCACACCGGCGCTCCGCCGAAGCCCGACAAGGAATGGACGCCTCAGGCCCACCCGAGCAGACGGGCCCCCTGATAGAAGACAAAACAGACGACCCAGGCCAGCAGCAGCGACCAGACCACGGAAAAGGATGCAAAGCGCCGGCTGCGGGATTCACTGCGAATCACCGCCACCGTGGACAGGCACGGGGTATAGAGCAGGGTGAACAGCATGAAGCTGTAGGCCTGCGCATTGGAGATATCCAGACGCAAGGCCTGGCCGAGGGCTGCCGGATCGGCCTTGGCATAGATCACCGCCAGACCACCGAGAACGATCTCCTTGGCCACAAACCCAAAGACCAGGGCAACGGTGAGATGGGCATTGATGCCGATCGGCGCCAACAGGGGCTGCAACCATTCCCCGAGTCGTCCGGAGAACGAGGCGGAGGAGGCCGCTTCCACGCCGAGGGGCAGGTGGTTCATCAGCCAGACGGCCACGACCCCAAAAATGATGAACCGACGGGTCCAGAACCAGAAATGACGCACCTCCGCCCAGGCGCGCTTGAACATCTGGGAGAAGGTGGGAAAGCGGTAGGGGGGAAGCTCAAGGAGCAGGGGCTCACTGCTGGGGAAGCGGCCCTTGAACAGCAGAGCTGTGGAAATCGCCGCAACAAAACTGATCAGATAGAGACTGAACAGAACCAGGGCCGCCTGCGAAGGAGCAAACAGGTGGGTGGTCATGAACAGAAAAACATTGAGCCGAGCTGAACAGAGTGAAAAGGGAATGATCAGCATCGACAACATCCGCAGCCCTCGAGATCGCATCACCCGGGTACCAAGAATGGCCGGCACATTGCAGCCAAACCCCATCAATGAGAGCACAAAGGAACGGCCATCGAGTCCAAGTTTCTCCATCAGGGCATCCATCAGGAAGGCCGAGCGGGACAGATAACCGCTGTCCTCGACGATGCCCATCGCCAGGAAGAAGAGGAAGATCACGGGTAAAAAGGCCATCACCGTGCTGATGCCTTCGTAGAGGCCGTTCAGCAGAAGCCCACTGAGGAAGGAGGGCAGGGGGGCCAGCAAGGGGGTCAACAGGTGTTGACCGATGAGGCTGAGGAGGGTGCCGAGCCACTCCTGAAGGGGGACCCCCAGGGCATAAATGCCCTGGAACACCAGGAACATCACCGCCAGGAAGATCGGCAACCCCAGCACGGGGTGCAGAAGCCAGCGATCAAGGCGACGGCTGAGGCGATCACCCCACTCCGTGGGCAGCACCACCGCCTGCCGGAGCAGGTCGGTCACCGCCTGATTGAGATCAGCCGAAGAGGCCGACTGAAGGGAATCGAGGGAGCCGGGAAGAGCTAGCAGGGGCGGCAGCTGCAGGGCCTGCTCGAGGTGCTGCTTCAGGGCGTCGAGGCCGTGGCGGTATTTGGCGCTGATCGCCAGCACCGGCAGGTTGAGGGCCTTCGAGAGGGTGGCCGGATCGAGGGAAACACCGAAGCGACGAGCCTCATCGATCATGTTGAGGGCCAGCACCAGGGGCAGGCCGAGCTGCTGAAGCTGCAGCACCAGTCGCAGCTGACGATCGAGCTGACTGGTATTGAGCACCACCACCAGCTGCTGCAGGGGGGTTTCGGCCAGAAAGCGACGCACGACGGCCTCATCGTCAGAGAGACCGCCGAGGTCGTAGATCCCGGGCAGATCCACGCACTGGAGGGTGCCACCGCTGACGGTGAGATCGGCCAGGAGCAGATCAACGGTGAGACCGGGCCAGTTGCCGATCTGGGCATGGCCACCGGTGAGGGCATTGAACAGGGTCGACTTGCCGGTGTTCGGCATGCCGAGAAAAGCAATCCGGGCCGGAGCCTGGCCATCGGTCATGGCGCGACCGGGGACACCAGGATCGCCAGGGCACCGGTGCGCCGGAGCATCAGTTCGGTCATGCCGACCCTCAGGTGCAGGATGCCGCTGATCCAGCCGCGTCGAAGCACCTCCACCCGCTGGCCGGGCCGGAGACCGAGGGCATCAAAACGCTGCAACAGGCGGTGGTCGGCAGCAAGGGACAGGATCGTGGCGCAACTGCCGGCGGGCAGTTGTCCAAGGGAGGTGACAGCGCCGGAAACGTCAGCATCAACGTCAGCGTCAGCGTCAGTGGCCCCGTCCCCGGCCCCGGTTGACACGGCGATCGGAGCAACGCGGACAGGGAGGCAACGGGTCAAGGGAGCGACGCCAGGGGAGGCCAGAACGGACAGCAGACCCGAACGACGGAGGCTCGGGCTGTTGTTGCGAATGGATTGCAACAAGCATAGGCCGTGGCGCCGGGAACGCCGCCATCGCCCTCTGCAGCCGAAACCCAGGCGCGAGGGCTGCGGCGACCGGGCCGTAGATCGGTTCCTGCAGACACCAGCTCCGATCGGGGTCCCTAACCAGAGGGAAGAGACCGGTAGGGGACATGAACCAAATCGAGGGCAGGAGGTCGAAGCGGCAGGGCTGGGGCGACAACCCAGGGGCAGCGGTCGACACGCAAGGGCCCGAGCCGGACCTGCTGACCGATGGGGATGGCGATGGACCCGATCGCCTGATCGAGTTGCTGCAACACCTGCAGGACCGCCGGGGCCATCTCGATCGGCACAGCATGGAGCAGGTGGCCAAGAGGCTCCAGCTCAGTGACAGCAAAGTGTTCGGAGTCGTGAGCTTCTATCACCTGTTCAGGCGGACCCCACCGCGCCTCCATGGTTGCCGCCTCTGCCAGGGCACGGCCTGCGTGGTGCAGGGGGGCTGGGAGCTTCGACGGCAGCTGGAGGAGGAACTGACGGCCAGCGACTGGGATCTGGCCCTGGAGTCGTGTCTAGGGGTCTGTGGTCAGGCCCCATTGCTGCTGCTGGATGGGGTGCTGGTGGGCCGGTTGCCGGTGCACGACCGCGACGCCGTGCGATCGGAACTGCAACGGCGGGGCGTGCCGATGAAGGCCGGAGGGATCACACCGTGATGGCCATGGCCAGCGCCGGCAAGCCCGCCACCTCCGCCAGCGTTCAACTGCGGTGCTGCACCGCCAGTGGCTGCCGGCTGCAGGGTGGTGAGCGACTCTGGAGTGCGCTCGTGGACGGACTCACGGGTTCTGGAGGGGCGGCAGAGCCACCTGCTGGGCGGGCGGATCCGGTGTACGCGAAGGCGGTGGGCTGCCTGGGCCTCTGCGGCAGCGGCCCGCTTGTGGCGGTGGATCGGGAGGCTGGCGAACCAGGGAGCAAGGCGCCCCGAGGCTTGGAGGGCAGCCGTCATCAGTGGCTTTATGGGCGTGTGACTCCAGAGCAGGCCAGCGATCTGATCGCCATGGCCAGGGGGTTGGTGAGGCAGGAACCCGGATCCGTGAACACCGAGGTGATCACCCGTCTGCACCCCCATCAAGTCGATCTGGAGCTTCCCTTCTTCCGGAGCCAACGACCGCTGGTGCTGCAGCACTGCGGATGGGTGGAGCCGGATTCGATCGAATCGGCCCTGGCGGTGGGGACCTACGGCCAGCTGTTGCGTTGCCTGACGGAGCACAGCCCAGCCGAGGTGAGGGCCCTGATCCATCGCAGTGGCCTGCGGGGCAGGGGGGGGGCGGGGTTCCCAACCGGCGTGAAGTGGGAGCGTGTGGCCGCGGCAGCCGGAACCCCGAAGCTGGTGGTGGCCAACGGCGACGAAGGCGATCCCGGTGCCTTCATGGACCGCACCGTGATGGAAAGCGATCCCCACCGCCTACTCGAAGGATTGGCCATTGCCGCCTATGCGGTGGGGGCTGATCGGGGGGTGCTGTTCGTGCGGGCCGAGTATCCCCAGGCCGTGAACCAGTTGCGGCGGGCCATCCAGCAGGCGGAGAGCCATGGGCTGCTGGGCGCCTCGATCGGGGGCTCCGATAGGGGCGTCACCGTGAAGCTGCGGGTGGGGGCCGGCGCCTACGTGTGCGGTGAGGAGACGGCCCTAATGGCAGCGGTGCAGGGTGGGCGTGGGACGCCGCACACCCGTCCCCCCTATCCGGCCCAGAGCGGCCTCTGGGGCAAACCCACCCTGATCAACAACGTCGAGACCCTGGCGGCCGTGCCGGCAATCCTGGCCATGGGAACTGGGGCCTACGCCGCCCTGGGCAGCGGCCGCAGCCGCGGCACAAAGGTGTTTTCACTCTCAGGGGCGGTACGCCACACCGGCCTGGTGGAGGTGCCGATGGGCACCAGCCTGCGGACGGTGGTGATGGAGCTCGGAGGCGGGGCCCTGCCAGGTGGACGGATCAAGGCGGTGCAGACCGGCGGTCCCGGCGGCGGCTTCGTGCCCGAGCACCTGCTCGATACCCCGATCGATTACGAAGCCCTGGTGAATCTTGGCTCCGCCATGGGGTCTGGAGGCCTGGTGGTGATCGGCGACGACGTCGCGATCCCCGACCTGGTGGCGCACGGGCTGCGCTTCTGCGCGGAGGAAAGCTGCGGCAAGTGTGTGCCCTGCCGGGCCGGCACCGTGCAGCTGCTGACATTGCTGGAAAGGGTGCAGAACGGGGGCGGTGACCGGGGACTGGAGCACACCCTCTCCCAGCTGGAGGAACTGGCGGCGATGGTGCAGGCCTGCAGCCTGTGCGGCCTCGGCCAGGGAGCCCCGAGGCCCCTGCTCAACAGCCTGCGTTTCTTCCGTTCGGAGTACACCGCGGCGCCGATGGCGGGGGCAGAGCGATGAAGGGATCAGGCACCCCACCAGCTGGGATCGCCCTAACGATCAATGGACTGGCCATTGAGGTGCCGGTGGGCACGACCCTGCTGCAGGCCTGCGCAGTCGCCGGGGCAGACCTGCCCACCCTCTGCTTTGTGGAGGGCCTCAGCGCCGTGGGCGCCTGCCGGCTCTGTCTGGTCAACATCGGCGGCCTGAGCCGCCCCCAGACCGCCTGCACCACAGCCGCGGACGAGGGAATGGTGGTGCAGACCAGCACCACCACCCTTGAGCTCTGGCGACGTCTGGCCCTCGAGCTGCTGTTCCAGGAAGGAAACCACGTCTGCGCCTTCTGCGTCGCCCATGGGCACTGCGAGCTCCAAGCCCTGGCTGCCCAGCTGGGAATGGATCACCCCCGGTACCCAGCCCGGCGACCCCTGCGCCCGGTTGATGCCTCCCACCCCCGCTTTCTGATGGACCACAACACCTGCATCCTCTGCGGGCGCTGCGTACGGATCTGCGCCGAAATCGAGGGGGCCCAGGTCTGGGAGCTGGCGGAGCGGGGCGGACGCACCCGGCTGGTGGCGGGCCTGGATCAGCCCTGGGGAACCGTGGCTGCCTGCACCTCCTGTGGCATGTGCGTGGCGGTATGTCCCACCGGCTCCCTGGCCGACAAGGGACTGACCAGCGGGGAGAAACGACCCGATCCCGCGGTGGCAGCCCAGCTGGGGCCGACCCGGCTCCAGGCCACCCTGGAGCCACCGACCTGGCCAGGAACAGGAAGGGGAGCTGGTGGTGGTGCGGAGAGACAACGATGACGAGGGAGCCGATCAGCCATCGGAAGCTCGAGACGACTCCGAGACGACTGCGCCTGGCCACGGCCTGGCTGGCGGGGTGCTCGGGCTGTCACATGGCCCTGCTCGATCTCGATCTGGAGCTGTTCGACCTGGCGGCCCGGGCCGACGTGGTGGCCTCCCCGGTGCTGAGCGACGTCAAGCACTACCCCGATGGCGTGGACCTGTGCCTGGTGGAGGGGGCGGTGGCCAGCGAGGAACAGCGGCAACAGGCCCGCTTGATTCGCTCCCACACAGCCCTGGTGGTGGCCCTCGGCGACTGTGCGATCCACACCAACATCACCGGCCTGAGACACCGGCACCCCCACTGGAATCCGGGGCCCAGCGTCCGGGATCCGTCAATGCCGACGCCCCTCTCTGGGGTTCAACCGCTCGATGCGGTGATCAGGGTGGATGCATACCTGCCCGGTTGTCCGCCCAGGCCCGAGGCGATCGCGGCACTGCTGCGGCGCTGGTGGCAGGGGGAACCCCTGGTCGAACCCGGCAGCAGGCCGCAGGTGTTCGGATGAGCCCCGAACGGCGGATCGTGATCGAACCGGTGACGCGGATCGAGGGCCATGCCCGGATCACGATCGAACGGAATGAGGAGGGCAAGGTCCAGAACGCTCGGCTGCAGGTGCTCGAACTGAGGGGATTCGAACAGTTCTGCGTCGGCAGGCCTTTCACCGACATGCCGGCGATCACGGCGCGGATCTGCGGGATCTGTCCGATCAGTCATCAGCTGGCCTCGGCAGCCGCGGGAGATCAACTGCTGGCGGTGGGCTGCCCACCGGCTGCCGGACGGCTTCGCCTGCTGTTGGCCCTGGCCCAGATCACCCAGTCCCATGCCCTGTCGTTCTTCCACCTCAGCTGTCCCGACCTGCTACTGGGCTGGGACACCGATCCAGCCCAGCGCAACCTGTTCGCGCTGATGGCCGCCGAACCGGAGCTGGCCCGGGCCGGCATCCGCCTCAGGCAGTTCGGTCAACGGGCGATCGAGGCCGTGACCGGCCGGACCATCCATGGGGCCTGGGCAGTGCCTGGAGGTGGGCTCTCTCCACTGACGGCGGCTGGCCTGGCCACCATCCGGGCCGGCTTGCCCGTGGCCGAGGCTGCCGCCCGGTTGGCCCTCGAGCGGTTCAAGCAGCTGCTGGATGGGCCGCTGCGGCAGGAACAGGCTGATTTCGGCAGTTTCAGGAGCCTGCATCTGGCCCAGGTGGGCCCGACGGGCGAGTGGTGCGTCCAGGGGGGACGGCTGAGGCTGGTCGACAGCGAGGGGGTGATGGTGGCGGATCAGATCGACGCCTCCGACTACGACTGCCTGCTGGGGGAAGCGGAGGAACCGTGGTCGCTGCTCACCTTTCCCTACATCCGCTCGATCGGCTACCCGGAGGGCCTCTACAGGGTCGGCCCCCTGGCTCGGCTCAATGCCTGCGACCGGATCGACACGCCCTGGGCCAGCCGGGAACTGGCGGAGTACCGACAACGAAGCGGGCGGATCGTCAACAGCTCCTTCGCCTATCACCATGCCCGGCTGGTGGAAATCGTGGCCTGCCTGGAGGGCCTGGAGCGGCTGCTGGCGGATCGCGACTTGCTCGATCCAGACGTCCGGTATCACGCCGAGCTGAACAGAAGGGAGGCGGTGGGCATGGGAGAAGCCCCCCGCGGCACCCTGTTCCACCACTACCGCGTGGATGGGGATGGCTTGATTGAACGCCTGAATTTGTTGGTGGCCACGGGCCAGAACAACCTGGCGATGAACCGTACGATCACCGGCCTGGCCCGCCGCTTCCTCGATGGCCACCAGGGGCCAGACCCGATTCCAGAAGGGTTGCTGAATCGCATTGAGGCGGGAATCCGCTGTTTTGATCCCTGCCTGTCCTGTGCCACCCATGCCGCTGGTCAAATGGCACTGCAGGTGCAGTTGATCGACCAGGACGGCACCCTGCTGGCGGAGCGCAGCAGGCCATGAGCCCGCCCTCCCTGCCCTTGGTGATCGGCATCGGCAACCCCCTCCGCCGCGACGATGGCGTGGGATGGAGGCTGGCGGCGGAATGGGGCCTGCTGCAGGCAGCGGGAAACCGGGCCGAGGTGCTGGCTGTCCAGCAGTTGCTGCCGGAACTGGCCGACCGGGTTGCCCGAAGTCACCGGGTGCTGTTCATCGATGCCGCACTGGCGGGGGTCGTCGCTGAACCGGGATCCGGTCCGTGGCTGGAGCAGCTGCCGCTGAACGGCAGCGACCCTGGCTCCCTGGCCCGCAGCCACGGCCTGGATCCGCCCCTGCTGCTGGCCCTGGCGTCACACCTCTACGGCCGTTGCCCCCGGGCCCACCGATTGCTGCTGGAGGGTCGCTCCACCGACCATGGCACCGCCTTCTCAGCGGCCATGCGCCGCCAGCTCCCAGCCGCCCGGGAGCTGATGCGCCATTGGCTGGAGGAGGGCGATGCATGAATGGAGCCTGATGGTGGCCCTGCGGGAGCAGGTGCTGGAGCGGGCCGCCGCCGCCGGTGCCATCAGGGTCGATCGCATCACCCTCCGGATTGGCACCCTGGCCGGTGTGGATGCCCACGCCTTGCGGCTGGTTCATGACGCGGCCATGGCCGGGAGCATCGCCGCCGCATCGGAACTCGCCATTGAGGTGGTGATGGCGCAGGCCTTCTGCGCAAGCTGCCAGGCCCCATTTCCTGCTCAGCATGGCTGGTGTGAATGCCCCCGCTGCGGTGCGATCAGCCAGGCCCTTCTCTGCGGCCGCGAGCTTGATCTGATCGCCGTGGACCTGATCTGCGATGTGCCGAAACCCCTTCCAGCCTGCGGATCACCTGCCTGCCCTGCCCCAGGCATTGCTGCAGCGCAACAACCTCCATGCCCTCGACAACAGGCGCCGGTTCCGAGCCTCCGGGGTGCGGGTGATCAACCTGCTCTCGGCCCCGGGATCGGGAAAGACGGCCCTGCTGGAGGCGATGGCCCTGGCCTGGGGTGACAGCCTACGGATGGCGGTGCTGGTCGGAGATCAGGCCACCGACCTCGATGCCAGGCGCCTGAGGTCCTGCGGTCTGGAATCGCTGGCGATCAGCACCGGATCGCTCTGCCACCTCGAGGCCTCCCGGGTGGCGGAGGCGATCGATCACCTCCCCCTCAGCACCCTTGATCTGCTGGTGATCGAGAACGTGGGCAACCTGGTGTGTCCAGCCGCCTACGACCTCGGTGAAGACCAGAGGCTGGTGATGGTGGCGGTGGGGGAAGGGGAGGACAAGCCCCTGAAATACCCAGCGATCTTCCAGAGCGCCGATGGGGTGGTGATCAACAAGCTCGACCTGCTCGCCGCGGTGGGAGCCGATCTGGCCCTCACCCAGCGGCACATCGCTCAGGTGGCACCGAGGGCCTGGAGCGTGGCCATCTCAGCCCGCAACGGTGACAATCTCGACGCCCTGCGCCAGGCCCTCGACCTGCCAGGCGGCGAATGAAGGATCAGGAGCAGCTGGTCGGTCTGCGGCTGGTCTGCAGGGGCACCTTGCAGGGCGTCGGATTCCGGCCGATGGTGCTCCGCCTGGGGGCCAGCCTCGGCCTGGGGGGATGGGTGGAGAACCGGATCGATGGGGTGGAGCTGGAGCTGGTAGGGCCGAGGGGGGTGTTGGAACACTTCCAGGCGCTGCTGCCCGGCGCCCTGCCCGCCTCGGCCCAGCTCGACAGCCTTGAGGCCACCTGGATCGAGCCAGGGGCGCCCATCCCTGCTCCAGGAACGATGCGGATCCGCCAGGGCGACGGACTCGATGGGCGGCGGACCATCGGGGCGAGCTGGCTGGCCCCAGGGCTGCGGGCCGATCGGGCTCCTTGCCGGCGCTGCTGGCTGGAGTTCAACGATCCGAAGCAGCGTCGATTCCGGGATCCGTTCATCAGCTGCTGTGACTGCGGTCCCCGCTATGCGATCAGCAGCGCCATTCCCTACCGCCGGTCCCACACAACGATGGCGAACCTGCCGATCTGTGCCGACTGCGGCAGGGAGGCCGCCGATCCCAACGACCGACGCTTCCACTGCGAAACGATCAGCTGTCCAGCCTGTGGTCCCCGGCTTCGCTGGCTTGGAAGCGAAGGCACGGGAGCTCCCCTCGACCACGCCATCGCCCTTCTCGCGAACGGCGGCATCCTGGCCCTGCAGGGGATCGGGGGCTTCCAGCTGCTGGTGGCTGCCCGCAATGCTGAGGCGATCGAGCGGTTGCGGCAGCGGAAGCGAAGGCCCCACCAACCCCTGGCCCTGCTGGTGGAGAGGCCGGATGCCCTTGCCGATGCGGTGACCCTCAGTCCGGCTGAGCGACGGTTGCTGCAGAGCCCGGCGGCACCGATCGTGCTGCTGCGTCGTCGGCCCCTGGCCTGCCGGAGCTGGCCGGGAGTTGCCGATGGTGCGGCGGCCCTCGGCCTGATGCTGCCGGCCTCAGGGCTGCATCACCTGCTGGTGGAAGGACATGGAGGCCCGCTGGTGGCCACCTCAGCCAACCGGCACGGGGAACCGATGTGGATCAGGGAAGAAGAAGCAAGGGAGGGGCTTGGGGCCATCGCCGATGGGGTGCTGCTGCATGACCGCACGATCGTGCGCCCCCTGGATGACTCCCTGGCCCAGGTGGTGGAGGGAAGGGCGCGGCTGCTGCGACGAGCCCGGGGCCATGCACCGGAGCCGATCCAGTTGCCGGCAGGTGCTGGGGGGAGGGTCAGGCCAGCGGAGGTGCTCGCCCTCGGTGCTGATCTGACCAGTGCACCGGCCCTGGCCATCGGCCCTGGCCTCTGGTTGGCCCCCCCCTTCGGCTCCCTCGACCATCCCCGGATCGAGGCCAGGTTTCAGCGGGCGGTGGAGGCCGTGCTCGATGCGCATCCCCATGCAGCCACAGCGATGGCCTGCGACGCCCATCCGGGATACCGCAGCTCCCGGGTGGCCCGCGACGGTCGCCGGCGCTCGCTGGGGGTGGGCCACCACCAGGCCCACGGCCTGGCGGTGCTGGCGGAGCACGGGCTGGAGGGGCCGATGCTGATGCTGTGCGCCGATGGGGTGGGCTTCGATCCCAGCGACGACCGTCCG
This sequence comes from Prochloraceae cyanobacterium, assembly GCA_040377855.1. GTDB lineage: Bacteria > Cyanobacteriota > Cyanobacteriia > PCC-6307 > Cyanobiaceae > CAIXOZ01. The sequence goes on from JBEINY010000049.1 coordinate 12,421, forward strand.
GTGGTGCGGGGCTGTGAGCTGTTGCTTGTTCCCCAGGGGCCGGGCCCGATCCAGCGGCTGGGGGGCCTACGGCCGTTCCTGCTGCCGGGGGGTGATCGGGCCTGCCGCGAGCCGCGGCGCTGCGCCCTGGGCCTGTTGCTGGCGTCCGACCCACCCCTGTGGAGCCATCCAGGGGCCGCTGCCTCCAAGCAGGCCTTCGCTGCCGACGCCCTGAGGTTGGTGATCGAGGCGGCCCAGGGCAACTGCAACAGCCCCGTCTGCACGAGCCTGGGCCGGCTCTTCGACGCGGTGGCCTCCCTGCTCGATCTGGTCCAGGTGCTGACCTTTGACGGCCAGGGGGGGCAGGCCGTGGAAGGGGCCGCTGCCGCAGCAACCGACGCCGAGCCGGGCACGGAAAGCGGCATTGATTCGGCTTGGATGGTGGTGCGGCACCCCACCAAGCCCAGCACCAGCGGCCCAGCCCGTCACCCAGCGCCCCCACCCGGCACCTGGGAGCTCGATTGGCAGCCCTGGCTGCACAGCTGCCTGGAGGCCCGGGTCGCCGGCGTGCCAGCCCGGATCCTGGCGGCCCGCTTCCAACAGGCCCTGGCCAGGGGACTGGCGGAGCTGGCCACCGAAGCGGCCCGGCCAGCGGGGAGCCTGAACCCGGCACCGATCGTGCGGGTGGCCCTGGCAGGAGGCTGTTTTCAGAACGGAAGTCTGTTGCGCCACACCGCCGCCCAGCTGCGCCGCCGGGGGCTCCAGCCCTACTGGTCGGAGCAGGTGCCCTGCCACGACGGGGGCCTGGCCTTAGGGCAGGTGGCTGCCCTGAGGCGCCAGACCGCCGCCGATCGGGCCCACTCCAAGCAATCAGTCCATCTCTAGACCAGCAGGGAAGAACTTGGGCTATTGAAGATGTGCCTGGCCGTACCCGGCCGGATCCTGGCGATCGAGCGGGCCCCAGGGGCACCACCCCCGGAGTCGACTGCCGCCGGAGCGGCGGATCCGAACCTCTGGCGGGTCGCCCGGGTGGATTTCGGCGGCGTTCAGCAGACGGTGAGCCTGGCCTGCCTGCCGGAAGCCGGTCTTGGCGATCGGGTGCTGGTGCATGTGGGCCTGGCCCTCTGCCTGGTGCAGGAATGATGAACATCGGGCAACCCCCCACCAGGGCCTGGAACCTGATGGAGGTGTGCGGTGGCCAGACCCACACGATCCTGCGCTGGGGCCTGGATCAACGCCTGCCGGCGGGGATGCGGTTGATCCACGGGCCGGGCTGCCCGGTCTGTGTCACACCGACGGCGATCCTGCAGGCCGCCCACCAACTGGCCTGCCACCCGGATGTGATCCTCTGCACCTATGGCGACATGCTGCGGGTTCCCGTCTCAGCAGCAGCAGGCAGGGGAACCTGCGACCTGTTGACCCTGCGGGCCGAAGGAGCGGACGTGCGGCTGATCACCCGCCCCCTCGATGCCCTGGCCCTGGCCCTGGCCCATCCCTGGCGCCAGGTGGTGGTCCTGGCCGTGGGCTTTGAAACCACCGCTCCGGCCACGGCGGTACTGGCCCGGCAGCTGCTGGCCCTGAACCTCAGCAATGTGCACATGCTGGTGGCCCATGGGCGGGTGGCGCCGGCGATGGCGGCCCTGCTGGAACAACCAAGCGCCTGCCTGGATGCCTTTCTTGCACCGGGACATGTGTGCAGCGTGATCGGCCTCCAGGAGTTTGAGGAGCTGGCCGAGGAGCATCGGCGGCCGATGGTGGTGGCCGGGTTCCACCCCGCTCCTCTGGAGGAGGCGATCGCTGTGGCGATGGGAATGCTTGAGCGCGGCCACCACGGTGCTGTGAACGCCTACGGCTCGGTGGTGCAACCGCAGGGAAATCCCTGGGCCCGGGCCCTGCTTGAGGAGGTGTTCGAGCCGATCGATCTCAACTGGCGCGGTCTGGGGCCGATCCGGGGCGGAGGCCTGGGCCTGCGGGAGCCCTACAGGCGGTTCGATGCCTCCGTCAACTTCAAGCTGGGCCCCGAGGTCCAGACCCTGCTGTCGCCGAAGCAAACCAATGCCGAGTGCCGCGCAGCGGAGGTTCTCCAGGGTCGCTGCCTGCCCAGCGACTGCCCCTCCTTTGGCCATCCCTGCACCCCGGAGCATCCGCTCGGAGCCCCCATGGTGTCGAACGAGGGGGCCTGCGCCGCCTGGATGCACTACCGGAGACCCAGATGAGGATCGAGCCCCACCAGGAGCGGATCCGGCTGGGCCATGGCGGCGGCGGCACCCTGATGCGGGAGCTGATCGACAGCGAATTCCGGCGGCTCTACGCCGATCCGGATCGCGTGTTGCACGATGCCGCCATTCTTCCGATCAACCTGGCCGCGACCCAGGGTCCCCTGGCCTTCACCGCCGATGGCACGGTGGTGCAACCGTTGATCTTTCCAGGGGGAGACATCGGCAGCCTGGCGGTGATCGGCACCGTGAATGACCTGGCGATGGCCGGTGCCAGGGCGCTGCATCTGAGCCTGACAGCCATCCTGGAGGAGGGGCTGCCCCTGGAGGTGTTGCGGGGGATCGTCCGTTCGATCGCCCAGGCCTGCCGAGACTGCGGCGTCACGATCGAAACCGGCGACACCAAGGTGGTGGAGCGGGGCAAGGGCGACGGGATCTTTCTGAGCACCAGCGGCATCGGCGTGGTCGAAAGTCCTGATCCAATCCACCCCACTCGCATCGGGGCCGGTGACGGCATCATCGTCAGCGGCGACCTGGGGCGCCACGGCCTTGCCATCCTGGCGCTACGTCACGGCCTGCATCTGGAGCCACCGATCGCCAGTGATTGCGCTCCGCTCTGGCCCCTGGTGAAGAAACTGTTGGAGCAGGGGATTCCCCTGCACTGCCTGCGGGATCTCACCCGCGGGGGGTTGGCGATGGCCCTGCAGGAACTCGCCGACGCGGGCCCCTGGTGCCTGCAGCTGGAGGAAGCCCAACTGCCGATTGCCCAGGCGGTGGCCGTCAGCTGCGACCTTCTGGGACTCGATCCGCTCCATCTGGCCAACGAGGGCCGGTTCGTGGCGATCGTGCCGGCGGAAGCGATTGAAAAGACCCTGACGGTGCTTGAACCGGGAGGGGGTGCATGGATCGGTACCGTGCTGGGCCGAAGCGGGAGCGGCACTGGAGAGGTGCTGCTCCGCACGGCCCTGGGCACGGAACGACGGCTGCAGCCCCCGAGTGGAGAGCTGCTGCCGCGGATCTGCTGAGGGGTTGGAGGTCAGCGACCGACGTTGGCGACGGCGGCCTTCGACTTCCGGAGGATGTCACCGCGGAGGGGGACATAGCCGAGGTTGTCGGCGAGGTTCTGGGCCTTGTTGCCCAACATGAAGGTGAAAATCTC
>JBEINY010000085.1:0-9094 GCA_040377855.1 Prochloraceae cyanobacterium
CTTCCCTGGGGCTGGCCCATCACCGGGTCGTGGGGGAAGGTCATGGGGATCGGTGCATCACGGGTGATGGTGGGTCTCAGCTCTCCGATGGCCACTGCTGTCCGGTTCGCAACGCTGTCCGTTCGCAACGCTGTCCGGTGGGCAACGCAGGTGGCTAGCCCCAGCTGGGTCGGATAGCCCCGGCAGTTGCGTGGTAATCCAGCACTTGCGTGGTATTCCAGCAGTTGCTTGGTAACCCAGTGGACATTGCTGAAGGGTGGGGCTGGCCGTTCCGACCGGAACGGTTGTTCCGATCATCAATGCCACCGGATCCAGCCTGTTCGGTAGCCGTCGAACCATTTGCGGGAAAGGCGTAGGGCAGGATGGCCGGAGCTGCTGCAGCGCCTGCGCCGATGTCGGGCCCGTTGACGCTTTCTGATCGGGCCCAGGCTCTGCAGCCTTCCCTCACCCTGGCCATTGCGGCCCGCGCCCGGCAGCTGCGCTCCGAGGGCCAGGACATCTGCAGCCTCAGTGCCGGCGAGCCGGACTTTGACACCCCTGCCTTCATCCGGCAGGCGGCCAGCGCTGCCCTCGAGGCTGGCCAGACCCGCTATGGCCCCGTGGCGGGAGAACCAGCCCTGCGCCAGGCGATCGCCGCCAAGCTCACCAACGAAAACGGTGTTCCGACCAACCCCTCCCAGGTGCTGGTCACCAACGGCGGCAAGCAGGCCCTCTACAACCTGTTCCAGGTGTTGCTCGGCCCCGGGGATGAGGTTCTGCTCCCTTCCCCGTTCTGGCTGAGCTATCCCGAGATCAGCCGCCTGGCCGGAGCCAGCGTCACCCTGTTGCCCAGTTCGGCCGCACAGGGCTTCCGCCTCGACCCAGGGCAGCTTGAGGCGGCGATCTCCCCCGCTACCAAGCTGCTGGTTCTCAACAGCCCGGGTAATCCCACCGGGATGGTGCTGCGACGGGCTGAACTGGAGGCGATCGCCGATGTGCTGCGTCGTCACCCCCAGGTGGCGGTGGTCTGTGATGAGATCTACGAATTTCTTCTGGCTCCGGGTCTGGAGCACCACAGCTTTGCGGCCGTGGCTCCCGACCTCGCCGATCGCACCTTCATCGTCAATGGCTTTGCCAAGGGCTGGGCGATGACCGGCTGGCGGATCGGCTGGCTGGCGGGCCCTGAGGCGGTGGTGGTGGCGGCCAGCGCCCTGCAGAGTCAGAGCACCAGCAATGTCTGCAGCTTCGCCCAGTTCGGTGCCCTGGCGGCCATCAGTGGCTCCCGGGATTGCGTGCACCAGATGGCTGCCGACTTCAATGAGCGCCGATCGCTGTTGGTGCAGGGGCTGCAGGCGCTACCCGGTCTCACCCTCCTGCCTCCGGAGGGGGCCTTCTATGCCTTCCCCGATGTCAGTGCCTGGGGGCTCGATTCGATGAGCTTCTGCAATCGGTTGCTGGAGCAGCAGGGCCTGGCCCTGGTGCCGGGCGTGGCCTTCGGCGACGATCGCTGCATCCGCCTCTCCTGCGCCGCTGCCCCGGACACCCTCCAGGATGGCCTCGAGCGCCTGCGGCGCTTCCTCGCCTCCCTCTGACGTCCCAAACTCTGTGGTCTGATGCCCTGCGGGGCGGCAGGATCGGGGGCGGCCTCTTCGATCTCCGTCGGTGCAGCCGGGTTGATCGAGGGTGCCCCCCCTGTTGTTGTTCTGCCACCCGTTCGATCCATGGCCATCCGAGAACGTCTGACCGCCGCGCTGACAGGTCTGTCCCTCGTCCTGCTGCCGGCGGTCCTTGCCGCTCCCCTGTCCATTTCCCCCCTGGGCACCCTGCCGGCTGCCGCTGAGGGCCCCACCGTGAAACCGGTGCTGCGGGTCGGGGCCATTCCCGATCAGCGCCCGGAGAAACTCAATCGTCTTTACGGCCTGGTGGCCCAGGACCTCAGTCAGCAGCTTGGGGTGACCGTTCAGTACGTGCCCGTCACCGACTACACCGCCGCGATCACCGCCTTCCGCACCGGCAATCTGGATCTGGTCTGGTTCGGCGGACTCACCGGCGTGCAGGCCCGGCTGCAGAAGCCCGGGGCGAGGGTGCTTGCCCAGCGGGATATCGATGCAGCCTTCCATTCGGTGTTCATTGCCAACACCTCCAGTGGTCTCAAGCAGGTGCGCGACGTCAACGGACTCGCGGAACTCAAGGGTCGTCGCTTCACCTTCGGCTCCGAGAGTTCCACCTCCGGTCGCTTGATGCCGCAGTACTACCTGGGCAAGGCGGGGGTGAAGATCACCGATTTTGCCGGCGGGGCACCCGGTTTCAGCGGCAGCCATGATGCCACCATCGCCCTGGTGCAGAGCGGTGCCTACGAGGCCGGTGCTGTCAACGAGCAGGTGTGGAAAAGCAGCCTCAGGGATGGCAAGGTGAAGCGCGACAGGGTGATTCCGATCTGGAGAACCCCCGGCTATCCCGACTACCACTGGATTGCCCAGCCTGGTCTCGATCAGCGCTTCGGTCAGGGCTTCACCAGGCGCCTGCAACTGGCCATCCTGAATTGGAAGCCGACCACGCCCGAGCGCAAGCAGATCCTTTCCCTGTTTGGAGCGCAGCAGTTCACCACGGCGGATCCGGCCGATTACAAGCAGATCGAGCAGGTGGGCCGTCAGATCGGGCGCATCCGCTGAGGCGGGCTGATTCCCTTCCCGACCAGCACCCAGGGGCAGCAGTCAGAGCGCTGCTGCCCTCATGGGGCCAGGCGGCGCACCAGCACGGGGAGGGTTACCGCCTGCAGGATCAAGGTGACAAGCACCACCAGAAAGACAACAGCCAGCAGATGGCTCGCCAGCGGCCCGGCCATGGCCGGCGCGATGCCAATCAGATGGGGCAGCTCGTCATCGAGGGCCAGGGCCAGGGCCAGGGGAACACCACCACGGGCGCCAGCGCTGGAGATCAACAGAAGCTCTGATCGGCTGAAGCCCGATCCATGGCCGGTGAGCAGCAGGGTGAGGGGCCTGACCACCAGCAGCAACACCAGCGCAAGGCCGATGCCGAGCGGCAGCACCGCCAGAAGCGCTCTGGGGGACACCAGCAAGCCCAGCAACATCAGGATCGTGAATTCGGCCGCCGTGTTGAAAGGGAGGATCACCTCCCGCAGGGCGTTGTCCTGGGAGGGATCGGCGCGGTCATGGCGGTTGCCGAGGAGCAATCCGCAGGTGAACACCGCCATCATTCCGCCGCCACCGAGCAACTGGCCGAGGCCGAAGGCCATGAAGGCCACCGACAGGGCGAGGATCAACAGATGCTCCTCGGATCGCACCAGTCGACTCATGAGCCTGCTGGCAGCGAATCCCACCAGCAGTCCGGCTCCGAGTCCCGCCAGCAGGTGATGCCCGATCGCCAGAAGCTCCGGAAGCATCGAGCCGGTCACCTCCGCATGGAAGTCGCTGTGGCCTGGGTGGCTCTGGCCCTGGAACAGGGCCACAACGAACCCGAAGCAGAGCAGGGCCGCCAGGGTGGAAAGTGCCGACTCGAACACCAGCAGATGGCGGAGCTGAGGCCTCAGGGGTCTGGTCTGGGCGTGGAGGAGGTCTTCGGTGGCGGAGGCATCGGTGGCTGTGAGGCAGGCCGCCGTGAGCAGGGCCGCCGCCACGGGCAAGGACTGGACGACCCCCGGCCCAAGCTCAGGGCCCAGGGTGCTGTTCAGGCCGATCAGGGCAACGCTCAGGAGTGTCATGGAGATCAGCACCCCCAGGCTTGAGAGCCTTAGGGCAAAGGGCACCAGGCCACGGATTCGGCGCAGGTCGGTCTTGAGGCCGGCATAAAACAGCAACAGGGCCAGGCTGACCAGGTGCAGGGTCGCCACCTGGGGAGGACTGACATGGCGGAACTCGGTGTGCAGGCTCCGGAGGCTCAAGCCGAGCAACAGCACGGCGATGGCCGCAGGCAGCCGCAGGCGTTCCGCCAGTCGATCCAGGGCCAGGGCCCCCAGATACATCAGGCCGACCACCAGAAAGAAACCGCGCGGCAGCAGGGTGCCCGGCAGGTGTTCCGGCAGTTCGGTACCCGGGGCCGTGACCGTGACGGTGGCCAGGAGCTGCCAGAGGGGGCCCGTGAGGGAAGCCAGCAAGGCGTTCGCAGAAGCTGTTGCCGGATGAGCCGTTGGGAACATCGGAGCCCTGGCCCTGGCCGAGATCCCCCCGACCGTAAAACCCTGCAGCCCATCCCAACCCCGTTGCGAGTCCCCTGCCAACCGCAGGCTCCCTGGCCTTCGCCAGGCACGATGGAGCTCTGCGTGGCCCCATCCATCTGAGCCCCTCGTCATCCATCGACCCGCCGGAGCCGCCGGCGTCCGCAGCGGATTCCCCTGCCGGCACCGTGCCGGTGCTGGATGTTCAGCAGGTGCAGGTGGCCGGCCGCGGCCGGCCCCGCCTCGATCGGGTGTCCTTTCGCCTGCGGGCCGGTGAACGGGTGGCCCTGCTCGGACCCAGTGGCTCCGGCAAAAGCACCCTGATTGCGGTGGCCAGTGGCCTGATCACACCGAGTGCAGGGGCAGTGTTCTGGAATGGCGCCGCTCCGGCCCGCCCGGGGCGCCGCCGCCGGCGCCAGCAGGCGGCCATTGGCACCCTCTGGCAGGACCTGCGCCTGATCGAGGAACTCACCGTGCAGCAGAACCTCAACGCAGCCCGGCTGGCCAGCTGGGGCTGGCCCCGGGGTCTGTTGAATCTGCTGCTGCCCTTGGAGACCGAGGCTTGTGCGGCCGTGCTGCAGCGCCTGGATCTCGATCGCGCCCTGCTGGATCTGCCCGTCGGCCAGCTCTCGGGCGGCCAGCGGCAGCGGGTGGCCCTTGCCCGTCTGCTCCGCCAGGAACCGCTGCTGCTGCTCGCCGATGAACCCCTCGCCAGCCTCGATCCGCGCCTGGCCCAGGAGCTCCTGAGGCTGCTGCTGGCCCAGGCGGAGGCACCACGGGCCCTGCTCCTCAGCCTCCATCGGCCCGATCTGCTGGAGGGCTTTGATCGGGTGATCGCCCTGCGCTCGGGCCGGCTCGTCTTTGATGGCGTGCCAGGGGCCCTCGACGCTGCCGATCTGGCCGAGCTCTACGGCACCGACCAGGTTGACGCCCCGCGGTTCGGATGACAGCTGCCCGATCGCCCCTGAGCCGGATGCGGCTGTCGGCGCCGCTGCTGGTGCTGCTGCCGGCCTTGGTGCTGCTGCCGGTGTCGGTGCTCCTGCCCGCCCAGCTGCATGGCGGTGGCCTCGACCTGCTGGGTCAGTTTCTGCTGGCGGCCCTGCAGCCCTCCCTCGATCCCCCCTTGCTTGGCTCCCTGCTGGAGGGGCTGGCGGTCACCATGGGCATGGCCCTGCTCGGCTGGGCCACGAGCCTTGTGCTCGGGGTGCTCCTGGGGATTTGCAGTGCCCGTGTCGTCTGGAGCACCACCTGGGGCGTCACCTGGCCGGCGCTGCTGATCCGGCGTCTGCTGGCCGTGCCCCGCTCGATCCATGAACTGATCTGGGGCCTGCTGCTGCTGCAGGTGGTGGGACTGCAGCCGGCGGTGGCGGTGGCAGCGATTGCCCTGCCCTATGGCGCCCTGGTGGCGAGGGTGGTCAGCGACCTGCTTGATGCCCTGCCCAGAGCTCCGCTCGAGGCTCTGCGGGCTGGGGGGGCGCCGGCGGGGCCGGCCCTGGCCACCGCCCTCGGACCGGCCCTGCTGCCGGGGCTGCTCAGCTACAGCGGCTATCGACTCGAATGCGCCCTGCGTAGCGCCACGTTGCTGGGGGTGTTCGGCCTGGGAGGTCTCGGCACCGAGTTGCGCCTGACGTTGCAGTCGCTGCAGTTTCAGGAGCTCTGGAGCGGCCTCTGGCTGTTGCTTGCCGTGATGCTGCTGCTGGAGGCGGCGGTGGGTCTGTTGCGCCGCCGCTGGGGGATGCCCAGTCGCTGGCAGCTCAGTGCTCCCGGCGTCGGTCGCCACGGCCGGGAGCTCGTGCTGGCGATCCTGTTGCTGGTGCCCGTGCTGCTCATCGTTGGCCGCGGCCTTGGGGTGGAGCCCCAGCACCTGGTGCACTGGCAGCCCCTGCCCCCCTTCACCGACCAGTGGTCCGAGGCCCTGTCCCTGCCATGGCTGTCGTTGGTGGGTTCAACGCTTGCGCTGACGCTGCTGGCGGCGGCCCTGGCGGTGGGGCTGGCGCCCCTGCTGTTGTTGCTTGTGGCGCCCTGGCCCTGGGGTCGTCGGTTGCTGCAGCTGATCTGGGCCCTCGGAAGGTTGCTGCCGCCGCCCCTGACGGCCCTGTTGCTGTTGTTTGTGCTCCAGCCCGGCGTCATCACGGCGGCCCTGGCCCTCGGTTTTCACAACCTCGGCATCCTGGGTCGGCTGTTGCTGGAGTCGGCTGAATCGACGGCTGCCGCCGGCCAGGCGCGGGAGGAGGCCCTGGCCTTGAGCGGAGCCGGGGCACGGCTGTCGCTTCTCTACGGCCGCTTCAGCAGCCTGGCGCGCACCTATCTGGCCTATGGCGCCTACCGCACCGATGTGATCCTGCGGGAAACCGTGGTCGTCGGCATGGTGGGTGCCTCCGGCCTGGGCAGTCAGCTGCAGGAGGCCCTCAGTGCCTTCGCCTGGCATCAGGTGCTGGCGTTGCTGGCGGCCTACGCCACCCTCACGCTGCTGGGAGAGGATCTCAGCGACCGCCTCCGCCGCCGCCTGCTGCATCGATGACTCTGGCGATCCCCAAGAAGCTGGTGGTGATCGGCGACAGCGGCGTCTATGGCTGGGGGGATTCCCTGGAGGGGGGCTGGTGCGAGCGCCTGCGGCGCCACTGGATGGGGCTGCCGCTGGCGCCGGTGGTTTATCCCCTGGGGGTTCGGGGCGATGGCCTGGAGCGGGTGGCGGCAAGGTTGCCTGCAGAACTCGCCTGCCGGGGGGAATTGCGGCGCCAGACCCCCCAGGGCCTGCTGCTGGCGGTGGGTTTGAACGACACGGCCCGGGTGGGTCGCCGCGATGGCCGCCCCCAGCTGGCTCCGGAAGCCTTTCTGTTCGGTCTGCAGCAGCTGCTGCGCCCCCTGCGGCAGCAGATCCCGGTGCTGGTGCTCGGCCTGACACCGGTGCTGGAGGAGGCGATGCCCTTTGCTGATGTGCTCTGGTACAGCCTTTCGGAGGTGCGGCGGTACGAGGCCCTGCTGGAGGAAGCCTGCCTGGAGCTGGATGTGCCCTTCCTGCCGCTGCTGGATTCCTTCCTGGAGGATCCGGCCTGGCCCCGATGGCTGGATGCCGATGGCCTGCATCTCAACAGCGACGGCCACCGCCAGGTGTACGAGCGGGTGCGCCGTTGGCCGGCCCTGCTGCGCTGGGCGGATCTACAGCTGCTCGAGCTGGTTACGCCATGGGGGTGATGGTTCTGGGGGCTGCGTTGGGGCCTGGGGGCGGGGAGGTGCTTGATTGTGTCGAGATGGGTCTAGATTGAATCCCCTTTCTGCGCCACACAAATCCTTTCCCATGGGCTGGATTTGGTTGGGCATGAATGACAACGCAGCGCCGTTGTGATTGATCTGTTCTTCTGGATTAATGATGAAGGCATCGTGTGGTTGCGCGGGGTCGTCCTGATGCGCGGATAGTTTGTGGTTGCCCCAGTTTGTTCGGGCTTTGCGATATGAACATGACAATGATGATGAAACCGGCTCAGCTCATGAAGGTATTGGCGCTTGCGTTGGCGACGTCTTCGTTTGGTGCTGTTGCGGCCCATGCAGCATGCCCGACCTTGGACAAGTCGGGGGTGCCCGCTAACTTGGACGCGTTGAACAAGTCGGGGGTGACCGCTAAATATGTAGCAGCTTATGTGAAAAATCCGGACAGTGTTGGCAACAGCTGGAGGCTTTATATCAGACCAAGGAATGGATCCTGCCTCTATGCAAATATGAATTATAGATCACCAAAGGATTCCCCTGGTCATGCCAGCGCCCATGTCAATCCGGGGAACAAAAATTGTGAGGATGACTACAAAAGCTACATCAGTCTTTCTGTTCCAAGCCCTTCCGCAATTTGGGGGACATGGGTGGTTAATGGAATGCCAACATTTGTCGGGGTCTCCCTAAAGGGTACGTTGAACCCGGGTGGCAATGAACTCGGCATTGCCTTCGTTCCGATGCCAGTCGTTGCAGAGCCGAGCGTTCCAGGGCCGGGCGTTCCAGTGAATAGCGATGACTACAGTAAAACCACGGTAAGAGTTGCTGGGATCTGCTTTAAGTAGGGACTTTTGTCGCCTGTGTCGATGTATTGGCCTTAAAGGATGAAGGCACTTCAAACATCATGGAGAGTCTCTGGTTGCCATTGAGGCTCTCATTTTCCCGTGGCCAATGGGTGAGATATCAGCGTGTAATCCCTGTCTTGTGTTATTTGACAGAGTTGTCTCCGGTTGATCTGATTGGGTGAAGATTGCAGGATTATCACTCTTGTTTCCCCTTGGTTTTGCCATGATCTTCGAGGCGGCAATCAATCACTGCTCCTGACTGGCTGTATCCCACGCAGAATCCATGCCGATCTGTTTGGATGTTTCTGTCTTGCGCCGGTGAGACGAGTTGAGGTCTCGTTTGGCCCTGGGTACCACGGAGCTCTGCTTCGTTCTTGCCCCATTCCTCGGAGTTCTCAGGGGTCAATGGGTGTGCTGCTCACATTCCTCAACCAAAAGCCCGACTGGAGAACCAGCCGGGCCGATGGAGGAAATCGTGTGAGAAGAAAGACTTGATCCGGCTTGTTGGGTGTGAGGAGAAGCCGGATCGTTCAGGAGTAGGCGGGAGAGATCAAAGTCTCCCGCCGCCAAACTCGCTTTAACCCTTCGCGATCAGAACTTGAAGGTGGTCTTGACGAGGGCACCGAAGTTGTTGAACACGCCAGCCGAAGTGCCGTTGCCCGTCGCCACTGAATTGACGGTTGCTCCCTGACCAGAGGGGTTGCTCAGGTAGAAGATCGCCGGGGTCACGCTGATATGGTCGGTGACCTGGAACTTGTACCACCACTCCCAGGCGTAGCCAGCATCATTCGGGTAGGTGGCCGAATTGCTGGTGGTGGTCAGGAAGGTGGGCTGACCCACGGCCATGCCGAGGGTGTTGCCCTTCACGAAGGCATCAGCCCACTGCAGACCC
>JBEINY010000023.1:0-28450 GCA_040377855.1 Prochloraceae cyanobacterium
CAGTCCCAGCAAGGGGGTGATCCGGGAGGATTTCGATCCGGTGGCCATCGCCAGGGGCTACGAAGCCGGCGGTGCCAGCTGTCTTTCGGTGCTCACCGATCGGGAGTTCTTCCAGGGAGGTTTCGATGTGCTGGTGTCGGTCCGGGGGGCCGTGGAGCTGCCGATGCTCTTCAAGGACTTCATCCTATCCCCTTATCAGCTGTATCAGGCCAGGGCCGCCGGCGCTGATGCGGCGCTTCTGATCGCCGCGATCCTTACCGATCAGGATTTGGCCTATCTGCTCAAGGTCGCCCGGAGCCTCTCCCTGGCGGTGCTGGTGGAGGTGCACGATGCCGAGGAGCTGGAGCGGGTGCTGGCCCTCGATGGCGTCGATCTGATCGGCATCAACAACCGTGATCTGGCCACGTTCCACACGGATCTGGCCACCACCGAGGATCTCACCGCCCGCTATGGGGCGCGCATCCGTGCCAAGGGGGCCCTGCTGGTCAGTGAATCGGGCCTGTTCAGCCGCGCCGATCTCGACCGGGTCCAGGGAGCTGGGGCGGATGCGGTGCTGGTCGGGGAGTCGCTGATGCGTCAGCAGGACGTGACCGCTGCCCTGGAGAGCCTGATCGGGGGTTGAGTCCCTTGGGCGGCACCCCAGGGGTCTCCCGGCCATGAAAAAAGCCCGGTGGATGCCGGGCGATGAAAAAAGCCCGGCGGAGCCGGGCCATGACGTTTGCTGAAAGGTGGCTCGATGGGCCGTCGAGGGCCCGATCGATCAGACCTTGCGGGAGTAAAACTCGACCACCAGCAGTTCGTTGATTTCGAGGGCAACCCATTCGCGTTCGCAGCGTCCGTTCACCTTGGCGGTGAGCTTGTTCTTGTCGAGCTCGAGGTGGGGGGGGATGTTGGCCAGGCCCGGGAAGGCGAGGTTGCCTTCGGCGAGCTGCTTGCTGCACTTGCGTTCGCGGATGGCGACCACATCACCGGGCTTGCACTGGAAGCTGGGGATGTCCACGACCCGCCCGTTGACGGTGACGTGGCCATGGTTCACCAGCTGACGGGCACCGGGGACGGTGGGGCCGAAGCCAAGGCGGAAGCAGACGTTGTCGAGCCTGTTTTCCAGAAGCTTGAGCAGGTTGGTTCCCGTGGAACCCTCCTGGGCACGGGCTTTCTTCACGTAGCGAACCAGCTGACGTTCGGAAATTCCGTAGTTGAAGCGCAGTTTCTGCTTCTCTTCGAGACGGATGGCGTATTCGGAGCGCTTGCGACGGGCTTGGCCGTGCTGACCGGGGGGATAAGCCCGCTTGGCGGACTTACGGGTGAGACCGGGAAGGTCCCCCAAGCGCCGCGTGATCCTCAGACGAGGGCCGCGGTAACGAGACATGAAATCGAGCGTTCAAGGGGCAGGAGGCGCTCCGCCCCAGGCATCAGAGGGGAGACATCCCCAGGCCCGAGGCATTCCAGCGCCAACGATCCATCGTACCCGGTGGCCTTTGGGAGCCGGTCCCTGGGCCCCCGGTTGGATTGGACCGACGCAACCTCTGCACCATCGAGGTCGCTGATCGGCAGGTCATCGCCGCCCGGGGGTGTCGGCGCAGGGAACATTGCAGCCTGGAGCGGCTCCGGCATCGCCCCAGCCAATCCATTCGCCCTTGGGTTTCTGGGGTGGCGTCGCTGGAGGGATGCATCCAGCATGCTGGGTGCATCCCTCCAGCGGTTCGTGCTGTGCTGCGCCAACGGTCGGTTCTATCGGTTGGACCCCGGGAGCTTGGGTTGGCGCCGATCCCTGCCAGGGCCCCCCACGGGGGGCCAGCGGCCCATGGCTTGCCATCCGCCCATGGCGTGATTGGGGCGTTTCTGCTGCTGCTGATCGGTCTCTATCGCCAGTGGATTTCGCCGTTGCTGGGCCCCCGTTGTCGCTTCATCCCCACCTGCAGTGCCTATGGCATGGAGGCGATCCAGCGCCATGGCCCCTGGAGAGGGAGCTGGCTCACCCTGCGGCGGCTGTTGCGCTGCCATCCCTTCACCCCCTGCGGCTGTGATCCGGTGCCCGATTGATGAGTTCCGCCCGCTACCGATTGATGACCCGCCAGGGTTGCTGCCTCTGTGAGGGGATGGCGGAGCGCCTTGCCGCCCTCGAACCCTCGCTGCTGCTGGACCTGGTTGATGTTGATCAGGATCCTGAGCTGCAGGCCCGCTATGGCCTTGAGGTGCCCGTGCTGGCGATCGAGCGGGCCGGTGGATGGGTGGATCTGCCCCGGGTGTCGCCGCGGTTGGGGGGTGCGGCTCTTCAGGCGTGGTTGCTGAGGCACAGTTGCGGGTCTGAATCCGCCTAGAAAGGCCAGACACTCCTGCGCCTGTTCGGCCTGCTGCCATGCCCGTGCTGCTCCACTCCCTCCTGCGGCAGGTCGGTCTGGAGCCCGCCGATAGGATCGCCGAGGCCGAGGTGCTGGCCATCAGCTGCGACTCCCGTCGGGTTGTTCCGGGAACCCTGTTCATCGGTCTGCCCGGTACCCAGGTGGATGGCGGCTCCTACTGGCGTCAGGCCCTGGCCGATGGCGCCGTGGCTGCCGTGATCGGCCCGGGGGCCTGGGCCCTGGATCCCCCCGGGCCGGACGACGCCGTGGTGCCTGTGGAGGAGTCACCGGCCCGCTGGGCCGGCAGGCTGGCGGCCGCCTTCTGGTCCTATCCCAGCCAGCGCCTGCCCCTGATCGGTGTCACCGGCACCAACGGCAAGACCACCACCACCCACCTGATCGAGCATCTCAGCACCGCCAGTGGGCGCCCGGCGGCTCTGTTCGGCACCCTGGTGAATCGCTGGCCCGGCAGCAGCGTCACCTCCCGGCACACCACCGCCTTCGCGGATCAGCTGCAGGCGGATCTGGCTCTGGCGGCCGCATCCGGAGCCCAGCTGGCAGCGATGGAGGTGAGCTCCCATGCCCTCGAGCAGGAGCGGGTGGCGGGTTGTCGCTTCGCTGCCGCTGTCTTCACCAACCTCACCCAGGATCACCTCGACTACCACCCCTCCATGGAGGCCTATTTCGAGGCCAAGGCTCGCCTGTTTGCCGCGCCGTTCCTCTCGGGCGGCACCGTGATCAACATCGACGATCCCTGGGGTGCCCGACTGGCGGATCGGCTGGCTGAACGGATCGGCGGACCCTGCTGGCGCAGCTCCCTCGATGCCGCCGATGCGGAGCTGCGGTTCGAGGATTTGCAGGTCTCCTCCACGGGGGTGGAGGGCCGTCTGATCACGCCCGTGGGATCGGGGCCCTTCTCCTCACCCCTGGTGGGCCGATTCAACCTGATGAATCTGCTCCAGGCCGTGGGGGTGCTGGCCCAGCAAGGACTCCCCCTGCCGCTGTTGCTGGCGGCGATTCCCGCTTTTCAAGGGGTGCCAGGACGCATGGAACGGGTGCAGGTGGGCGGGGTTTCCGAACCCCTCCCAGCGGTGATCGTGGACTACGCTCACACCCCGGATGGCCTCGAGAATGCCCTGAAGGCCTGTCGACCGTTCACGGCCGGACGGTTGATCTGTGTGTTCGGCTGCGGCGGCGACCGAGACCGCAGCAAGCGGCCCCTGATGGGGGGGATCGCTGCCCGGCTGGCGGATCAGGTGGTGGTTACCTCCGACAATCCCCGCACCGAGGATCCCGACGCGATCCTGGCGGATGTGGTGGGCGGCATTCCGGGGGATCGTCCCCCCCTGGTGGAGGTGGATCGGGCCCGGGCGATTGCCATGACGATTGCATCAGCCCGCCCGGATGATCTGGTGCTGATCGCCGGCAAGGGCCACGAGGATTATCAGATTCTCGGTACCCGCAAGGTGCCGTTTGATGATCGCGTTGAGGCCGAGAGAGCCCTGCGGGGTCGCCTCAGACCCTGAGGGGCAGCTTCAGGGGCAGCGGTACTCGGTGGTGCGGTAGGAGGTGCCGTCGCTTCTGTACTTGGTGACTTCAACCGGTTTTGAGTAGCGGTACGCCCGGTTGACAAGCACCTTCACGTGAACGGTGAAGGTGCCGGTTGAGATGGTGTTTCCTGCATTGAAGATCTCAAACTGCATCAGATTTTCTCCCTCTCGTACAACGAAATATCTGCCCCGATGTTTTTGACCGAGTGCGAGGTCAAACGACTGGGAGGCACGGCCCCGGTCGTAGGTGCGGTTTGTGTAGGGCGGATCATTCGGTGATAGCCCCCTGGACATGTTCGTGAGTTTCAGGGTGAGCCCAGGCCTCGGTGGCAGATCATCGTTGACGAAGTACCCCGTGATCGGTTGCTGCACCTCGCCCGGGCATTCACCTTCGTAGATGGTTTTCTCGATGCGCATCCGATGAATGGATGAGGAGGTGACGGTTTCGATCCCGGCGCCTTCGTTGTATTGACTGCGGGCAGGAAGCACCCCCGAGCTCAGACAGATCAAAACTGAAGCAATGGCCAGCCTTCCCCTCAAGGCTGCTGGTTGATGGCCGGAAGGCTGCTTTTGCTTGCCGGCACTGGCCAGCCCGACGGCTCTGGCGACAGCGATCCTGGGATCCATGGGATCCAATCCATCAAGGAGTCCTGATGTTACTGGCTGGCCTGGGGATTCTGGCTCAGGCAATGTCCCACCCTTCTCAGCAGGTGTTGAATGATGGGTCCATCGGCCACCCGGCGGGGGTAATAGCCAGGGGGCAGGTTGGGATCATGATCTCGGGCGTAATTCACGAAGCCGCCCCGCCGCCAGCCAGCCAAGGTGGCGAACCCCTGGAAATCACCCTGCCAGAGACTGCGTTGGATCGAAAATCCGAATCGTTGCTGGCTGTGGTGACGCCAGGTCGTGTCAATCGCCAGCAGCAGCGCGCAGGGGAGACGCTCCACCGATTCAGGCGTCAGCCAATCCCCCTGTCCCGGTTCCGCCAGCAGCAGCTGGCGGGTCAGCTGGTCGGCCTGCTGATGCTCCCCCTGGCGGAGGGCCCGCTCCAGCGATGAGAGCCCCACCCATGAGCTGCCCTGGGGCCTTGGATCGCCACCGAAGCCGACCTGGATCACCCGGCCTCGGCTGGCCACCTTCTCTGATTGTCCAGGGGTCTTCGCGCCTGAAGCCCCAGCCGGGGAGCGGTTGGGGAGGGCAAATCCCGCATCGCGGCCGGGGGTGTTGCCGTCGCCGAACAGGCTGCCGAAGGGGTCGCTCGGCCCATCGCGGCCACTGCGACTGCTGCTGCGAATGCCCTGGCCCCTGGCCTGGAGGGCCTTGAACGGTGCGATCGTCAGGCCCATGTTGGTGCTCGAGGCGATCGGTTTGCCCAGCCGACGGCTGGCCTCGGCATGAAGCTCGGCCCTGCCGTGGATGCCCACCAGCTCCCCCCGGCTGTTCAGTACCGGCCCACCGCTCATGCCGGGCAGGGTTTCGTTCGAGTACAGCAGCTGGTAGCCGTCCGGCTGGGATCCCGGCAGGAGCGCCTCCAGTTGTCCCAGCTTCAGACGCAGCGGCTGTTGGCCATCACCACTCTCCAGGCTCGGAAATCCCGCCACCGCCAGGGCACTGCCCAGAAGCAGGTCGTTCGTCTGACCGAGCTGAGCGATCGGGTAGGGCCGGTCGCTGGGGAAGCTCAGTACGGCAAGGTCGATGCCGTCCAGCTGCCGGAGGCTTCCTGCCTGCACCGTCTGGCTGAGACCATCGGGTGTGATGACGACGATGTCCTCTCCAGGCCGGTTGTCACGGACAACGTGCCAGGCCGTGAGCACCGTGTAGTGACGGCCATCGCGGGCCACCAGCACCCCGGAGCCGCGGGTCGCCCCCTCCAGGCGAACCGTGATCCCCTGGGCGATGCGTCCCAGGGCACTGGCATCGATGCCCTGGACCCCGCCCCGGTCCCCAGGCGATTGGGCCAGGAGAAGGCCAGCACCCGCGGGGGCCCCCGCCGGCACCGGGGCCAGGGGTGCCGGCGGGGGGAGCACCAGCAGCAGGGCGCTCAGCATCCCTGGCCTGGCAGGTTGGTCAGGGCCCCAAGCAGGTGCTCGATCTCGGCAGCGGTGGTGGTGAGGTGGGTGCAGGCGCGCAGGCAGTGGGGATCGTCGAGGCTGCGGATCCAGGTGCCCTGGGCACCCAGGGCCTTCACCACCGTTTCCGGTTGCCTTCCGTCGATGGTGAAGCTCACCAGCCCTGCTTCCGGCGGCCCGGCCAGCAAGGGGGTGATCCCCTGGATCTGCTGCAGGCCGCTCCAGAGCAGCCGGCTTGTCGCCTGCACCGCGGCCAGGCGCTGCTCTGCCGTCCCGATCGCCTCCAGCCGCTGCAGGGAGCTGTCGAGTCCTGCCTGCAGCGGCAGACAGGAGGTGGCCACCTCAAAGCGGCGACCATCCCGGTGCCAGCCGCTGCCGGCCTCGGCCTCGTTGCCGAGGCTGCGCCAGCCGATCAGGGTGGGTTGGGCGTCTGCCAGAACCCGTTCCGAGAGCACCACCCCCCCCAGGCCCTCCGGGCCGCAGCACCACTTGTGGCCAGTGAAGGCATAGAGGTCTGCGGCATGGGCAGCGGAAGCCACCGGCACGCTCCCCATCGACTGGGCCGCATCCACCAGCAGCCAGGGGCGCCTCGGATGCGCCTGGAGCTGGACCGCCACCTGCTCGATCGGCAGCAGGGCCCCGGTGTTCCAGAGAAGATGGGAGAGCACCACCAGCCGGGTGCGGGGGCTGAGGGCCTGCTCCAGGCTCTGCAGCAGGGCGTCCTCGAGGTCGGGGCCGCCATGGCGGCGGCTGAGGTCCCGCACGGGCAGGGTTGCCACTGACAATCCCTGGCGCCTGGCCAGTTCTTGGCAGGCCGCCACCACCCCGGGGTGTTCGCAGTCGCTGATCAGCAGCTCATCATCCGCTTGCCAGGGCAGGCCCCAGAGCGGAAGGACACAGCCGCTGGTGACGTTTTCGGTGAGGCTGATCCGATGCGCCCCCACCCCGCACCAATGGGCCATCCGTTGCCGCAGGCGGGCCGTTGTCGCTTCAACAAAGGGCCAGGTGTCAGCGGTGAAGGGACCGAGCTCCTGCAAGGTGCGCCAGGCCGCGTTGATCGCCTCCAGGGACGTGTCCGGCAGCGGCCCCTGGCCGCCGTAGTTGAAATAGGCCTTGTTCGCCAGGGCGGGCATGTCGGCCCGCAGCGCGGCGATCCTGGCCTGGTTGACGGCGCCGTTGGGGTCTGCGCTGGTGGCAGGCACGGCCGATCCTCATGATGGGCTTCGATGCTGGCAGCCGGCCGGGCTGATCCGGGTTCGCACCGTGGATGTTCGGCTCCCCGTTCCCTCCTGGCCCAGCAGAATCCAGACAGCTGATCACTTGGGGGACTGTTGCCTTGCGGCGTCTACTAGGCGTTGGCACCATCGCCGGAGCGCTGCGAGCTCGGCATTCCCGGGACCTTTCTCGCCGTTGCTGTTTCTGGCTCGGTGGGTCGGTGGCGTCAGATCAGCTGGCCGACGGCAACGGCAGCCACCGCTGAGAACAGGGTGATTCCCAGAGCGGTGAGGGGGTTCTGGCCCTGGGCCACGGCCACCGTGGTCACCACCCCGGCCCCGAGGCAGGCCACGGCCAGCTGGGTGAACAGCTGCTGGGTGGCAGCCCGTGATTCCTCGTCCTGGACCCTGCCATGGGCGGGCTCGGCGTTGGTGCGATCGCTGGGGCGCTCCACGGCAGTGCAGGCGTTTGGCCGACCGTAGGGGGCCTGCCTGAGGGCGCCCATCCTGGTTCTCGACTTCGTTACTGGGGGTTGGACTTCGTTACGCCCCGTGATCCGATCGTCGCTGGACGCTGGCCGAGATGGCCGTGGCCGGCCGGGCTCGCCCCTGGGCCGCCCAAGCCTTGAGGCTGTCGAGCTGCTCGCGGGCCGTCCGCGACAGCGGCACCAACTGGCTGGCCGCAGCGATCAGGTCGGCCTCGGTGAAATCACGCCGTTCGCTGAAGGCCAGATGCATCGCCTCAATCACGGTCTGCTCCAGTTCAGCGCCGGAGAATCCCTCGGTGCGATCCACCAGCACAGCAAGCGGCAGCTGATGATGCGGCCGCCGCCGCCGTAGTTGCAGATCAAGGATGGCCTCCCGCTCAGCGGCATCAGGCAGATCCAACAGGAAGATCTCATCGAAACGCCCTTTGCGAAGCAGTTCAGCAGGAAGCCGTTCCACCCCATTGGCGGTCGCCACCACAAACACAGCGCTGCTCTTCTCCGCCATCCAGGTGAGCACGGTGCCCAGCACCCGCTGGCTGGTGCCGCCGTCGCTGCGGCCATCACTGCGGCCGGTGCCACCGAATCCCTTGTCGATTTCATCGATCCAGAGCACGCACGGCGCCATCGCCTCGGCCCGTTGAATCATGTCGCGGGTGCGGGCCTCGCTGGCTCCCACCAGCCCCGAGAACAGCCGGCCCACATCCAACCGCAGCAGGGGCATGGCCCAGCTGTGGGCGATCGCCTTGGCGGTGAGGGATTTGCCAGTCCCCTGGGGACCCACCAGCAGCACGCCCCGCGGCAGCGGGAGGCCATAGCGGCGCGCTTCGTCGCTGAAGGCCTGGTGCCGTTGCTCCAGCCAGTGCTTGAGCGCGTCGAGGCCGCCGATATCAGCGGGGGTTGCCTCCGTGGAGCAGTACTCCAGCAGCTCGCTGCGGGAAATCGCCTGGCGCTTTTCCTCCAGCACCTCCGCCAGATCCGTGGCCTCCAGGGAGCCATGGCGGGCCAGGGCCCTGGCGGCCACCTGGCGGATCCGCTGTTCCGTGAGCCCATGGCAGGCCTGGCTCAGCTGTTCCCGGGAGGAGGCCGCCAGGGCCTGACCGCAGGCGCTGGCGATGCCGTCGAGCAGGGTTTCGATCATCGCCCGCTCCGGGAGTGGCAGGTCGAGCAGGGTCACGCTGTCCTCCAGTTCCCGCGGCACCGTCCAGTCGGGGGCGCAGATCACAATCGTCTGGGGAACCCGTCGCAGATGGCGGGCCAGGTTGCGCAACCGCCGGCAGATGGCGCCGTCATCGCCATAGCGATGGAAATCCTTGAGCAGCAGGATCGCCCCCTGCTCCTGGTGCAGCGAATCGAGGGCCTCCAGGGCCGCCATCGGATTGCGCCGAGCCTCCCCGTCCCGGTTGGGAATGCCCTGAAGGCCGTCGATGAAATCCCAGCGCAGGAAAAGGCGCTGGCCAAGGCGCGCAGCAGCCTGACCGATCAGGGTTTCGACCCTCTCCTCCTCCAGGCTGCGGATCCAGATCAAGGGGGTGCGCGCCCGGATCAGGAGGTCCAGCTGATCGGACCAGTCGACGGTCATCGGTCGGGATCGATGGGGGGGCGCAGCGCCTGCAGGGCCTGCCAGCGGGGGTCAACGGCGCTGGCGGCGGAGCCGCTGGCTTCGGTCGGGGCGGGTGGATTGCGGAACGCCGGCGGTCCGGGACAGTTGTCGCCGCAGCGATTGACCAGGGGCAATTGAAGGCTCAGCTGCTCAAAGACCCAACGCTCGGGATCAAACGGTCCCCTGGGATCAAGCTGGTCGCCCAGGGTGTCGCGGTCGAAGCTGAGGAACTCGGCCTCGAGATCGTCCTCTTCGGCCGAGGGTTCAGGCCCTTCGCCGAGCCAGAGAAGCTCGTTGCTGCTGGCCTCAAGGGCATGGTTGAAGGCCTGGAGACAGCGGTCACAGCAGAGGGTGACGATGGTGCTCACCCGGCCCTTCACCTCGAGAACATTGCCCCGGTGGGTTGCCTGAAGGGAACCGCGCACGGGCACCAGGGTGGTGAGCTCAGGGATCGTCTGATCCACCTGCCAGTGGCGTCCTTGATCCAGCAGGCGCAGCTCCTGGATCGGGACGGGTTGGAGGGAGTCGGCCATCCGCGTGCTGGGTGGGTTTATTTCTTGCCCTTGGGTTCAAAGGGCAGTCGATCGCCGGTGCTGGCGGTCACGGTCACGGCCTGCTGGCTCAGTTGCTGATCGAGGATCGCCTGCAGGTTGTCCGGCAGGGATTCTCGGGTCAGGAGGAAGGTCTGCGCAGCCTGGAAGATGTTGGCCACCACCATGTAAAGCAGCACGCCGGCCGGCAGGGGGAAGAACAGGAACATCGCGGTGATCATCACCGGGGTGATCTTGTTGGCCGTGGATTGCTGCGGATTGGGCGGCATACCCAGACCGGAGAAAATCTGGGACAGGGCCAGGGTCAGGCCGAAGGCGCCGATCAGCACGGCGATGTCCCAATTGAGGGCACCATCGGTGTAGAAGCCCACCTGGCCGAGGGCCTTGATGAACAGGAAGCCGCTGCGGGCCGCCAGGCCTGGGATGCGGCCTTCGACCACCGCATCGCCGGTGCTGATGGCTTCGATCGAGCCGTTGGCATCGACCCGAACCACACCCTCGCCCTTGGTGACGCTCCAGGTGGGCTTGAAGTTGCTGCCGTTTTCAACGCCGTCCAGCACCGAGGAGAAGCTGGCACCCTCTCTGGTGTGCAGCTGCACCGTTTCACGATCGCCGACGCCGAACTTGAGGCCCTTGTCGAGGCTGGCGATCACCGGCACATGGCTGGTTTCGGTGATGAAGATGGAATGGCTGGGGCTGTTGAACGGTTTCGGCTCAACCGCTGCAATCTGTTCGGCGGGCAACACCTTGATGTTCAGGGTGTAGGGCACATCCGCGAAGGGTGACCCCCGCAAGGTGGCGAAGAGGGCGAAGAGGATCGGCATCTGCACCACCAGGGGCAGACAGCCCGCTAGGGGGCTGCCGAACTCCTTCATCAGCTTGCCCAGCTCCTCCTGTTGCTTCTGGGGATCGCTTCCGTAGCGGGATTTGATCTCGGCCTGACGTTTCTGCATCGCCGGCTGGGCGATGCGCATCCGACGGGCATTGCGGATCGAGCCGGCGCTGAGGGGGAAGAGCGCCAGCCGGATCACCACCGTGAGGGCAATGATCGCCAGGCCATAGCTCGGCACCAACCCATAGAAGAAATCCAGGATTGGCAGGAGCAGATTGTCGGAGATGTATCCGATCACGGTGGGGAGGAGGGGGAAAGGGAAGGGTGATCAGGCCAGTGTGGCGGAACGGCTGGCTTTGTGGCGCTGGAACGGTGTCTAGGGATGCCGATCAGGCGGCCGACTGGCCGTTGTTGACGGCGAAGCCGTTGGTCGGGCGCTGGCCGCTGGCGGCGGCCCGGGCCGCGATCCGTTCGTTGACGTAGGCCTCCACCTCCCGGTACCGGGGAACGGAGCGCAGCTCAAGCTTGGCTCCATCGCTGAGCACCAGCACCATGTCACCCCAGAAACCGAGGCCGCGGGAGACGCTGCGCACCTCACGAATCTGGCTGTAGACCACCTGGGTGCGGGTGCGGCCGAGCCAGCCACCGTTCACGGAGATGCGGCGACTGGTGATCCGGAAGCGAAGCCAGACGGCCCGGATCAGGGCACCCACGGCGAAGGGAATGCCGATCAGGGTGAGGCCGAAGATCAGGTTGAAGATCAGGTCGCCCTTGGCGGGACCACCTTCATAGAAGACGGTTTCGTTGTTGGCACTGCCCAGCCCCGGCAGGGTTGGCTTGGTGCCCGTGTCGGTCGCAGGACCCTGGGGAGCGGAGGGGGCCGGCTCCGGAGTGGGGGAAGTCATGGACGGAGGCCTGCTTGCTGCAACAACTGATCACATTCTCCCAGCAGTTCTGATGGAGCTGCGTTGGCGCTGCCCGGTTTGAGGCTGATCAGCAACCAGGCGGCCCGTTCGGGGGGCGTGGCGGCGAGGGTGCTCAGGAGGTGGCCATGAAGCAGCCGGCGCAAATGGTTGCGCTGCACGGCACGCTTGCTCACCTTGCTGCTGATCACCACGGCACAGCGCCAGGGACTCCCAGGCGAGGGATGGGCCCCGGCCTTGAGGAGGGCAGGGCGGGCCTCCGCGATCCGGAGAACCATCCAGCCTCCGTGGAGTCGTCGGCCTTGCTGATACAGGAAATCAAAAGCCCGTTGGCCCTTGATCCGGTGCGGTCCGGGAAGGGCCATGGCGGGGAAGGCTCAAGGGGCAGGCCTTAGACAGCCAGACGGGACCGGCCGCGGCGGCGGCGGGTGCGGATCACGCGACGGCCCGTGTGGCTGCGCATCCGCACCCTGAAGCCGGAAACCCGCTTGCGCTTCCGACTTGTTCCTTCCAGGGTCCGTTTGGTCATGGCTGTTGCGTCGCTCCTCGTTTCATGTCAGTCGGCCAACCTATCAGGCGAGCGGTCAGTCGGGTGGATCAATCTGGATCACCCAGCTGCCGAGGTAGCCGGAGATCGGCACATCACCGGGGGCCTGGGCCAGGGCATTGAACTGATACATCCCGATGTTGAACGGGTTGAACAGGTTCATGTAGACGCCAATCGTGCGTTTGTCTGAAACAGGCCTTTCGGGAAAGATATCCACCGACTTGTTCGTGACTTCCACCAAGGCCGGGATCTGTTCCTTGCACTCGGTGCGGGCCAGCATTCCGCCCTCACTCATGTAGCAGAGTTTGACGTCACTGGGCTTGATGGCCACATCGAAATCCTCGGGAATCGAGATCGCCAACTTCAGAATTGCGGTCTTGCGGTCCTTCGGTCGCAAGACCAGGTAGTACTCAGAGCGCCGCAGGCGCTGGGCACTGGTGATGAAATACGTGAGCTTGCGGAAGTCGCGGGTGTTGTCCCAGCGAAACTCCATCAGGCTCGGGGTGCCCTGGGCCAGAACCGGTGCAGACGGCAGGGTGCCAAGGGAGACAAGGCTGGTGCCACCGGCGATGGTCGCCGCGGCTACCAGGCTGCTGGCCAGGGAGCCGGAGGCCCGGCCCAACCCTCGGGGTCGAAGGCCCTGGCGCCATGAAAGGGGGGATCGCATGGAATCGCGAAGTGTGTGGGGAGGGATCGAACGGAACGGTGAGGCCGCCCCCTCGATCCTTGGCATTGTCAACAGCCAGCCCTACGGCCTGTTGCTCCAGTGGTCGGAGCGGCAGGTGGCGCGAGGGCTTGTAGGGGATCAGGCCCTGGAGCGATCGGGCCGCAGGCGGGCCGCCTCCCCCAGGTAAGGATGCTGGGGGGCCTGGCCGGCCTCCATCCAGGCATGGACAAGCACCCGGATGCAACGCGGTAGATCGCCGGCCACGGCCATCTGCTGACAGTCGAGCAGGGCCACCCCGTCCCAGCCGTCACGGCGGCGGGCGATGGCGGCGGGAAAGCAGGCATCCAGGTCGGCGGTGACCGAGAACGTGACCGAAAGGATTCGGTGACCCTCCAGGCCGTTGCGGCCCACCAGGGCGCCGATCAGTTCCTCCACCGCGGCGCCGATGGCGGCGGTGGTGTTGGCGGTGGCGGTGGTGGCCCCCCGCAGAGCCCGCAGTTCCAGAGAGGTGGTCATGGGCGGTAAAGCCAGAGGGGCAGACCGCTCCAGCCCAGTTCCTGGTGCCAGACGGCTGTTAATCGGCCGAGCAGCGCCCGGCCCGGAATCAGCCCCGCGAAGCGTTTCGGGGGATCGCCCAGATGGATCGGGCGGCTCTTCTCCTCATCGAGCCCCGCGAGCCGGGCCGCCAGGCGGCGGGCACTGTCCTCATCACCGAGGGCATCGACCAGGCCGAGATCAAGGGCCTGGGAGCCGGTGAACACCCGGCCATCGGCGAAGGCCCGCACGGCCTCAGCCTCCAGACCCCGGCCGGTGGCCACCGCCTCCACGAATTGTCCGTAGCTTGAATCGATCAGGGATTGGAGCAGCTCGCGCTCCGCCCCGCTGAGGGCCCGATCGGGCGACAGGATGTCCTTGAACGGTCCGCTTTTCACGGTCTCGAAGCGGATGCCGATTCGTTCCAGCAGCCCGGAAAGATTGTTCCCCCGCAGGATCACACCGATCGAGCCGGTGATTGTGCCGGGGTTGGCCACGATCTGATCCGCTGCCACGCCGATGTAGACGCCTCCGGAGGCGGAGATGTTTCCAAAACTGGCCACCACCTGACACCCCTTCTGCCTGAGACGCAGCAGGGCTGCGTGGATCTCCTGGCTGTCGCCCACGGTGCCTCCGGGACTGTCAATGCGCAGCAGGAGCACTGGAAAGCGGCGCTTCTCGACCTGTTGCAGGGCCTGCAGCACCCGTTTCCGGCAGCCTCCGGCAATGGGTCCCTCGATGGCGATGCGGGCCATGCGATGTCGGGATCTGCGGCTCAAGGGCCAGGGCATTCGGTCGGTTCCAAGCCTGTGGATCTTAAAAAGAAGCCTCGATGAGGCCTCCATGCCCGATCCCCTGCCCCAGCCGTTGCGCTGGCTGTTGATGGTGCTGCCTTTTGCCCTCTGGGGAACGGCGATGGCGGCGATGAAGCCGCTGCTGAGCGGAGCTCCCCTGTTCACCATCGCGGCCCTGCGGGTGCTGCCGGCCGGGGCCGTCGTGTTGCTGGCGCTGCCGTTGCTGGGCCGCAGCTGGCGGGTGGCCCGCTCCGACTGGCCCTGGCTGCTGATGTTTGCCCTCGTCGATGCCAGCCTGTTTCAGGGCCTGCTGGTCCAGGGCCTCGGCGGTACGGGGGCAGGCCTGGGGTCGGTGCTCATCGATTCGCAGCCCCTGTTGGTGGCGCTGCTGGCCCGCAGCCTTTATGGGGAGGCGATCAATCCGTTCGGATGGTTCGGCCTGTTGCTCGGTCTGGCGGGGATTCTGTGCCTGGGCCTGCCGGCTTCCCTGCTCCGGCAGTGGTGGCTGGAGGGCCCTGAGGCCCTGTCCCCCGAGCTGTTCAGCCATGGGGAGCTGTGGATGCTGGCGGCGGCGGCGGCCATGGCCTTCGGCACGGTGCTGTGCCGTCAGGCCAGCCGATCCAGTGATCCGGTGGCGGTGACAGGCTGGCACCTTCTTCTCGGTGGTCTGCCCCTGGCCCTGGTGGCTCTGCTCGGGCCGGTCGTTGATCCGACAGCAGCGCCGGCCTGGCCCACCTGGAGCGCCGGCGGTTGGGCGCTGATGGCCTATGCGAGCCTGCTGGGCAGTGCCCTGGCCTACGGCCTCTTCTTCTGGTTCGCCAACCAAGGTGACCTGACCGCCTTCACCTCCCTCACCTTTCTGACCCCCGTCTTTGCCCTGCTCTGCGCCATGGCCTTGTTGGAGGAGAGGCTCAAGCTTCTGCAATGGCTCGGCGTGGGACTGGCCCTGGTCTCCGTGGTGTTGATCAACCGCCGCCATCAACTCTGGGCCCCGGCCCGGGGGCTCCCTTGAGCCGCCCCCTGAAGCTCCTGGTGGTCTCCACCCCGATGGGGCCCCTCGGCACCGGTGCCGGTGGCGGGGTTGAGATCACCCTGGAATCGCTGGTGGCCGGCCTGATCGAGCGGGGCCATCACCTGACGGTGTTGGCGGCGGCTGGATCCGACCTGCCGCCCGCCTGCGCCGGGGCCCGTCTCTGGCTGGTGGAGGGTGCACCCCAGGCCAGCGCCCAGCACCGCCCCTTTGATGCACCGGTGCAGATGGAGCCCGACGGGCTTTTGGCCCGGCTCTGGGATCGGGCCCTGGCGGAGCAGGCGGGATTCGATCTGATTCTGAATCTGGGCTACGACTGGCTGCCGTTCTGGTTGACCCCCCACCTGGCCACGCCCCTGTTCCACCTGGTGAGCATGGGTGCCGTCGACGGTGCTGTGGCGGATTGCGTGGCCAGGATCGCCCGCTGGCAGCAGGGGAGGCTTGCCTTTCACAGCCGTGCCCAGGCCAGCGACTTCGATCTGGTCGAGCCGCCGGTGATCGTTGCCAACGGGTTTGATCTGGATCGCTATCACTGCAACCTCGCTCCGTCGTCGCTGCTGGGCTGGGCCGGACGCATCGCTCCGGAAAAGGGGCTGGAGGATGCCGCTACCGTTGCCGCCTCCCTGGGGTTGCCCTTGGCCATCTGGGGACGGCTCGAGGATCCGGCCTATGGCGCCGAGGTGGAGCGCTCCGTGCCGGAAGGCACCCTGCAGTGGCGAGGTTTTCTGTCCACCGAGGGTTTGCAGGAGCAGCTCGGCCGCTGCTGCGTGCTGCTGAACACCCCGAAGTGGAACGAGGCCTTCGGGAATGTGGTCGTCGAGGCGATGGCCTGTGGAGTTCCAGTGGCGGCCTATGCCCGTGGTGGCCCCGGGGAACTGGTTCGGGAAGGGATCAATGGCGCCCTGGCGGCTCCAGGGGATGTGCCAGGGCTGCTCGCCGCCACCCGCAGGGCGATGACGGTGGATCGGGCCGCCTGCCGAGCCTGGGCAGCGTCCCATTGGTCGCGGGCCACCTTCGCCGCAACCGTGGAGCGCTGGCTCCTGGCAGGCCTGGCTGCAGCGGCGCAGGGTCGGGGCGATAGGTTCCATCCACCTGCTCCACCGGCTTGAGGGGACGACGCCGACCGTCGCGTGCTGCCCTGGCTGCCGGGGGCCTCGTTCTGCTCATCGGCAGCCTGCTGATGCTCTGGCGGCTGGGGGACACCGGGCTGGTGGATGAAACGCCACCGTTGTTCGCGGCGTCGGCCAGGGCCATGGCCGAGTCCGGGGACTGGTTGACGCCCCGGGTCAATGGCCTGCCCCGCTACGACAAGCCGCCCCTGATCTACTGGCTGATGGGGTTGGGCTATCTGATTCCCGGCCGGGATGGCTGGGATCCGCTCGGAACCTGGGCGGCCCGCTTGCCTTCGGCCCTATCGGTGCTGGCAATGATGCTGCTGCTCTGCGGCACCCTGCTGCGCTGGCCGCAACGGCCCCAGGACAGGCTCGGCCCTTCAGGTCTCAGCAGTGGAGCGGCCCTTCGCCAATCCCTGCTGTCGCCCGCGGTCAGTGCGCCCCTGGCCTACGCCCTGTCGCCCTTGGTGTTGCTGTGGGGGCGGTTGGCGGTGAGCGATGCCCTCTTCAGCACCCTGGTGAGCATCAGTGCGCTTCTGGCCTGGCGCCTCCTGGTGGCGGGTGGGTCGCCCTGGGTGATCTGGCTGGTGCTGGGCCTCGCCGTGCTGGCCAAAGGACCCGTTGCCCTTCTGCTTTTCGGCCTGGTGATCAGTCTCTTTGGCTGGACTCAGGCCCGGTTCCAGGCCATGTGGTGGTCGTTGAAGCCCTGGCCGGGCCTGCTGGTGTGTGCGGGGGTGGCCTTGCCCTGGTATGCCCTGGAGCTCCTGGTGGAGGGTCGCCCCTACTGGGACAGCTTCTTCGGTTACCACAACCTGCAGCGGTTCACCTCGGTGGTCAACAACCACCTCCAGCCCTGGTGGTTCTTCGTTCCGGTGCTGGTGGTGGCCAGTCTTCCATTCACACCGCTGTTGCTGCTGGGGTTGCAGCGGGCCCTGGCCCTGAGGCCCTGGCGTGACTGGCGCCAGGGAAGGCTCCTGGATCCGGTGCCGATGGAGCGCTCCCTGGCGCGCTTTGCCGGCTGCTGGTTGTTGGCGATCCTGGCGTTCTTCACCCTCGCCGCCACCAAGCTGCCCAGCTACTGGTTACCCGCCACCCCGGCAGCGGCATTGCTGATCGCCCTGAGCAGCAACCCCCAGGGCAACGATCGGCCCAGGAGCTTGGCCTGGCTTGCCACGGCCGTCCTGGCTGCGGTTCTGGCCACCGTCTTCTGGGCGGGCCCCTGGTGGGTGCCCCTGATCGAGGCCACCGAACTGCCGGATCTGGCCCCGCTTCTCCTGGCCAGTGCGATCCTGCCCCGGGCTGCCCTGGCCTTCACCCTGCTGGCTGCCCTGGCAGTCCTGGCAGCGGGGGTGGTGGCCATCCGTAGGGTCCCGGGGGATGGTCTGCTGCTGGCTCAGCTGCCGATGGTGGCCTTCGTGCTGGTGGCCCTGCAACCCGGCTGGGCCCTGGGGGATCGGGTCCGGGGCCTGCCGGTGCGTGAGATGGCCGCGGCGGTGCGGGATCAGCTCAGGCCCGGCGAATCCCTGGCGATGGTGGGGATTCTGAAGCCGTCGCTTCACTTCTACAGCCGAAAGGTGGTGCTCTACGAGGGGGTGGAACCCTGGGGGTTGGTGAATCTCGCCGATCGACTGCGCCGGGAGCGACGCCAGGGCCAGTCCCCCAGTTCTCCCCAGCTCCAGCCCACGGTGCTGCTGGTGATCGATCGCGACACCGCGGCCCTGCCCCATTGGCAGGGCCTGCAGCCCCACGCCCTGGCAAGCGCCGATCCCTATCGCCTCTGGCGGATTGATCGTCGGCTGCTGGAGCAGCGGGCTGCTGCGCTTATGGGTTCCGGGGTGGCGGCCCAGTGGCAGCGACCGCGGCCCGAGCGCTACTGAGGGCGAAACCGCTGGGCAGGATCCTGGTTGCGGGCGGCTGCGGCGAACACATCCCGCTGGCAGAAGCTGCAGCGATGCCACCGCTCCAGTTCCCCGGCCGGGGCGGGCCGAGCGCAGCAGGGGCAGGTGGCCATGCCGTGCACATCCACCCGGCTGGGATGGGCGGCCCAGTTGGCGGCCTCCACCTCCGCGGCCGGTGGTGGCAAGGCCTGGGGATTGTGCTGCTGCACCCGCAGCTCCCGCACCGCAAATCCAGCTCCCCGCAGGCTGCCGAGCAATTGGTGGCGGTTGTATTGCAGGGCCTGAATCCAGGGGCCTGGCGCTGCACCCACCATCAACAGGCCGCCCCGCAGGCTGAGGGGGCGGCAGTGGGGAGCGAGCTGGGGACCCGCCAGGCGCGGCCAGGCCAGCCACAGGCTGGCGAGGTGACCCTCCTGTTTCCAGTGCCGTTCAATCTGGCCGAGGCAGCGGCTCAACGGGGTGGCCGGTGGCGCCGGCGGCGGCAACAGCACCGAGACGGCCCCGCGCCGCTGGGTCTGGTTGGGGGGGGCTATCGCCATGGCGTCAGGCTAGGGCGGCTGTCCGATCCCCCCATCGGGGGAAATACGGTTCTGGCACTGCTGGTCGCAGTGCGGCATCCTCTGGCTAGCCTCACTGCGCGCCCCCACATCGTTCCCATGGGCTTTTTCGACCGTCTGGGCCGCCTCGTGCGGGCGAACGCCAATTCCGTGATCAGCCGGGCCGAGGACCCGGTCAAGATCCTGGACCAGTCCGTGGAGGACATGCAGAACGACCTGGTGAAGCTTCGCCAGGCCGTGGCCACGGCCATCGCCAGCCAGAAGCGGATCCAGAATCAGGCCGAACAGGCCACTGCCCAGGCGGCCACCTGGTACGAGCGCGCCGAACTGGCCCTGCGCAAGGGTGAAGAAGACCTGGCCCGGGAAGCCCTTGCCAGACGCAAGACCTGCCAGGACACGGCCACGGCCCTGACCACCCAGCTCAACAGCCAGGCCGGTCAGGTGGATTCGCTCAAGAAAAGCCTGGTGGGCCTCGAGGGCAAGATCGCCGAAGCCAAGACCAAGAAGGACATGCTCAAGGCCAGGGCCCAGGCGGCCCGCGCCCAGGAGCAGCTGCAGAGCGCCGTCGGCAGCCTCAACACCACCTCCGCGATGGCGGCCTTCGAACGCATGGAGGAGAAGGTGGAAGCCCTCGAAGCCCGTTCCCAGGCTGCAGCGGAACTGGCGGGATCCGACCTCGAGAGTCAGTTCGCCTCCCTGCAGGGCGGCGATGACGTCGATGATGCCCTCGCTGCCCTCAAGGGCAAGATCAGTGGCGCTGAGCCCACTCTGGCCGGATCCCAGCCCCTTCCCCGGCTCGAAGGCACCGGCTCCAGCAGCGCCGCCCTGGATCCGGAGCTGGAGGAACTGAGGCGCTCGATCGACAAGCTCTGATTCAGGCCCATCCCCGGCACTCCCGTCGCAGGCCGTTCCAGATCTCGGGGTTCCAGATCACGGGGTTCCAGATCACGGGGTTCCAGATCACGGGGTTCCAGATCAGGGTGGCGGGGGCTATTCCTCCTGTCGGAGCTGGTTTCGAGCTCCCGAACCATCCCTTTGATCCTCGATCCGGTCCAGCCGATCAGGAGCAGCCCTTTTGCCGGGGCAGAGCTGCCCTCGGCCCCTTTGATCCGGCGTCGCCTGGGCGCACACCCATAGGATTGACACAGTCTCGATCACGGTTATCGCCGCGTGTCCGTTCTTCAGCTCACCGACGCCAACTTTCAAGCACAGGTGCTGGAGGCCGGCGAGAAGCTGGTTCTGGTTGATGTCTGGGCCCCCTGGTGTGGCC
This sequence comes from Prochloraceae cyanobacterium, assembly GCA_040377855.1. Lineage (GTDB taxonomy): Bacteria > Cyanobacteriota > Cyanobacteriia > PCC-6307 > Cyanobiaceae > CAIXOZ01. The sequence continues at coordinate 19,979 of JBEINY010000023.1, forward strand.
CCTGCCGCTTGATGGCTCCCCAGATGGACTGGGCTGCTGAGCAGTACGGCGATCGCCTCCTGGTGGGCAAGCTCGAGGCCGACAGCAACCCGGACACCCGCGACCAGCTCAAGGTGACCGGTCTGCCCCTGCTGATCCTGTTCCGCGATGGTGTGGAGCTGGCTCGGCATGAGGGGGCCATGGCCAGAACGCAGCTCGTGGACTTCCTGGATGCCCATCTCTGAGCGGCTTCGAGATCTTGGCAACGGCGTCTTTGCCCGCAACGATCAGCGCAAGCAGGACTATCGGCTGCGCCAGGTCCAGGCCGGCTCAGGCCTGCCTCCCCTGCTCGACCTGTCCCTTGGGTCCACTGATCTGAGTCCCCCGCCCGTGGCCCTCGAAGCGATCGGGGCTGCGATTGGAGATCCCGGTAGCAGCGGTTATTGCCTCCATGGCGCCACGCGGCCATTCCGGCAGGCGGTAGCCGACTGGGCACAACGCCGCTTCGGCCAGGGTGTCGATCCCGATCGGGAGGTGCTGCTGTTGGTCGGATCCCAGGAGGGCACGGCGCACCTGCCCCTCGCCGTTCTCAACCCCGGCGACCAGGCCCTGCTGCTCAATCCCTACTACCCCTCCCACCTGGGCGGTCTGCAGCTGGCTTCGGCTCGGCCCCTGTTTCTGGACCTTGATCCCGCCGCCGATTACCGCCCCGATTTCGACGCTCTCTCCGACCAGCAATGGCAGGACCTGAAGCTGATGGTGCTCGGCTTCCCCCACAACCCCACGGCCACCACCGGTGAACAGGCCTGGTTGGATGCCGCTGTCGAGAAGGCCCTGCTCCATGACGTCGTCGTGGCCCACGACAACCCCTACGTGGACCTGGCCCTCGAGGGTGAGGCCCCGGCCCTGCTGCGCCATCCCCGCTGGCGGGAGTGCGGCATTGAGTTCTTCTCCTTCTCCAAGGGCTGGTGCCTGGGGGGGTATCGGATCGCCTATGCCATTGGCGCCGAATGGTTGATCACCGCCCTGCGTCAACTCAAGGGGGTCGTGGATTTCAACCAGTCCCTGGCCCTGCAGGCCGGGGCAATCGCTGCGATCGAGTCCGCTCCCGATTGGCCGGAGCAGTTGCGAGGCATCTACCGGGACCGCCGGGATCGGATGGCGGCGGCCCTGGAGGCAGAGGGCTGGCCGGTGCGGATGCCCTCGATGGCGCTGTACCTGTGGTTGGCCCTGCCGCCCCTGGTCCAGCAGCTCGGTTTTGATTCGGAAACCTTCTGCGCCGAGCTGCTGGCGGCCACCGGCGTTGCCCTCACCCCCGGTCAGGGCTTCGGCAGCGGCGGTGAAGGCTGGGTGCGGCTGGCCCTGGTGCATCCGGTGGAGGAGCTGGAGGCAGGCGCCCGGAGGATTGGTGTCTGGTTGCGGACCCTTGCGGCCTGAGGTTGGTCACCTGTCGGTCGCTGCCGTGATGGCGGCCCGGCGGCAACTGGGTCCGCTGCCGCTTCCCTGGCGGCTTCGCACCGTGGCGGTCTGCGGAAGCACCGAACAGCTCCTCAGCGCCTGGCTGCAGCGCGACCCTCGTTCGGGCCGAGCGGGGGAGCCAGCGGCGCCGAGGGCGCTGCTGGCCGACCATCAACGCTTTGGGCATGGTCAGCGGGGGCGGCCCTGGAGCTCCCCCCCGGGGGGGGTGTGGCTCAGTGCCGCCCTGCCCTGGTCCCAGCCGTCCGCCAGCGCGGCCTCCCTGTCCCTAGCCGTGGCCGTTGGTGTGGCAATTGAGCTGGAATCCCTGGGCCTGGAGGTGCGCATCAAGTGGCCCAATGATCTGTTGGTGGGAGGTCGCAAGATCGCCGGTCTGCTGCCCCGTCTGCGGCATCGGGGGGATGCGGTGGTCGGCGCCAGGGTCGGCATCGGCCTGAATGGCTGCAATCGGGTTCCCCCCGGGGCCATCTCGGTGGCCAGCTCCCTGGGGCTGGCCGGCGGCGAGCGGGTCAGGCCTGCGGCCCTGGCTGCCCGGGTGCTGCGGGCCCTTGAGTGGGCCGGGGCCCATGCCGATGCCGGCGAAGAGGTGCGTGCCGCAGCGGCACGGCGTCTGCTGCCAGGGGCGGAGCCCCTGATCGAGGAGGGCCTGGCCTGGGAGCCGGTGGGACTCGATCAGGACGGGGCCCTCAGGGTCCGATGCGAAGGGCGGGAGCGACGACTGCTGCGACGGTTCTGATCGACCGGTCCGTGGCCACCGCTCCCCAGCAGGGTCGATCGGGGCACCATGGGGCCAGGACCGGTGGTGCTCGGTGTCCCCTCACGACGGGTTCAGTTGACAGCCAGCAGGATCGCCGCATGGGTGCTGCTCCTGCACCCGTGGTCCTGCCTAAAGTTGTTCGACTGCATTGCACCGGTTTGCCCGCGAAGCCTTTGCTGGCCCCCCTGGTGCTGGCTCCCCTGGTGGCCCTGACAACCCCGGTGCTGATCGCCCTCGCCGAGCCAGGGCCGGCGCCGGGCCCGGCTCCAGGATCGGCGACGCCCGAGTCGGTGCCCATCCGTTCAGCTGCCGACCCTGAGGCCAGCGCCGGCGACGGTACCGACCGGAGCCCGGCATGGGCGGTGTCGCCAACCCCGCGGCCCCGCCAACGCCCCTCCTTCGATCAATCGCTGGATGCCCTGGTCCGTGGTGGTGTGGTCACCGCCGCGGAGCGGCGCCGTCTGGCGTCATCGGAGGGCCAGCGGCTTGCCCTGCCTGGAATGGCGAGTGAGGCCTGCCGCCGCGGAGCCCTGTCAGCCGATGAATGCCGCCTGGGCTTTTCGGTGCGTTGGCGCGGCCGGGCCGGCGGCATCGATGACCTGATCGGCGGACGGATCGGGGCCGACGGTCGTCCCCTGGCGCCCCTCACCGTGCCGGTGTCGGCCCTGCTGACGGGGGCCGGTGGCAGTTTCCGTCTCGCGGATGTCTTTCGGGTGACGCCAAGACCCGCCGCCTTGGCGGGCAATGGCAACCGCAGCCTGCTGGTGCCCCTGATCGGTGATGCCTCAGTGACCAGTGGTTTCGGCTGGCGCCAGCATCCTCTCCTGGGTAGCTGGCTGATGCACGCCGGACGGGACCTGGCGGCCCCCGAGGGAACGCCGGTGGTGGCAGCCCTGGAGGGCACGGTGGTCAGCAGTGGCCTGGCCGGCGGTTATGGCCTGGCGATTGAACTCGACCATCGCAATCCGCTGCGCCGCACCCTCTATGGCCACCTCAGTGAGCTCTATGTGAAGGCCGGCGATCGGGTGCGCCAGGGGGAGGTGATCGGGCGGGTGGGCAGCACTGGCCTCAGCACCGGTCCGCATCTCCATTTTGAAGTGAGGTTGCCGGCCGATGGCGGCTGGGTGGCCGTGGAACCTGGGGAACTGGATCCCGGCAGGGCCGGGCAACGGTTTGATCCGGTGGCTCTGCTGATGGGTCAGCTGGTGCAGACCCTGGAGCGACCCCGTCGCGGTTGAGGGGTTGAGGGCTGCCCCGGGCAATCCCCTGATCTCCCAGGCTTCAGCTTGGAACTGTCTCGGACACCCTGCCATCGCGGAAGTGCACGACCCGCTGGGCCCTGGCACCTACCTCGTGTTCGTGGGTCACCAGAAGAATGGTGATGCCCTGGGCGTGCAGATCATCGAAGATGGCCAGCACTTCGGAGGTCGTGCGGGAATCAAGCGCTCCTGTCGGTTCATCGGCCAGCAACATCGCTGGCTGGTTGATGATCGCCCTGGCCACGGCCACCCGCTGCTGCTGGCCTCCTGAGAGCTGGTTGGGCCGGTTGTTCAGGCGTTGTGCTAATCCAACCCTCTCCAGGGCGGCCGTTGCCCGCACCCGCCGCTCCTCTTCCGGAACTCCGGCGTAGACCATCGGCAGCATCACGTTCTCGAGGGCCGTCAGTTCAGCCAGCAGGTGGAACTGCTGAAACACGAAGCCGAGCTCCTGGTTGCGGATGTCGGCCAAGGCATCATCCGAAAGCATTTCCACCGGCTGACCGTTGAGGCGGTAGCTGCCACTGGTGGGGCGATCAAGGCAGCCGATGATGTTCATCGCCGTGCTCTTGCCCGATCCGGAGGTGCCCATCACCGCCAGATAGTCGCCCCGTTGAACCTGAAGATTCAGACCATCGAGGGCCCGGACTTCGGAATCCCCTGATCCATACACCTTGCTGACGTTGATCAGTTCAGCGACGCAATCACTCATCCGAGCAGGGGGGAGCTGGAATTGGCGATCGCCTGCTGCAGGATCGGTGTGCCAGCCACGGCGCCGTTGGCCCAGCTGAACAGGGGGTTGGAGAGAATCCCGCCGACGGCGGTGACCACCACACAGGTCACAAGGGCCGTTCGCAGGGGCTGGAGGCCCGCCAGATTCCAATTGATCTCGGGGTAGTTCTTCACCACATCGGAGGCTTCCTGGGGCTCTTTGACCACCATCATCTTGATGACGGAGATGTAGTAGTAAATCGAGATCACTGAGGTGATCAGCCCCACCACCACCAGGAGATACTGGTGATTGGCCCAGCCTGCGAAGAACAGGTAGATCTTGCCGAAGAAGCCGATCATCGGGGGGATCCCGCCGAGCGACAGCAGGCACAGGCTGAGGCCCAGGGTGATGAGGGGATCCTTCTGATAGAGGCCTGCATAGTCGGCGATGCGATCGCTGCCCGTGCGCAGGGAGAACAGGATGATGCAGGCGAAGGCGCCCAGGTTCATGAACAGGTACGCCGCCAGGTAGAGCACCATGGCGGAGAAGCCATCTTCGGTGCCGCACACCAGGCCGATCATCACGAAGCCGGCCTGGCCGATGGAGCTGTAGGCCAGCATCCGTTTCATGGATGTCTGGGCCAGGGCCACCACATTGCCGAGGGTCATGCTCAGCAGGGCCAGCACCGTGAACAGCAGCTTCCACTGTTCATCGAAGCTGCCGAAGCAGCCCACCAGCAGACGAAGGGCGAGGGCAAAACCGGCGGTCTTCGAACCGACGGACAGGAAGGCGACCACCGGGGTGGGGGAGCCCTCGTAGACATCGGGGGTCCACTGGTGGAAAGGGACCGCAGCGATCTTGAAGGCCACCGTGGACAGCACGAACACCATGGCCAGGGCCGTGACCGGGGAAGAACTGGTCTTCAGGGCCAGGGCGACACCATCGAGGCCCGTGGAGCCCCCGGTGAGGCCGTAGAGGAGCGAGGCGCCGTAGAGGAAGACCGCCGCAGCGGCGGAACCCACCAGGAGATATTTCAGGGCAGCTTCCGAACTGCGGGCATCCCGCTTCATGTAGCCAGAGAGCAGGTAGCTGGAGACCGACAGGGTTTCCAGGGACACGAAGATGCTCACCAGGTCGGTCGCACCGCAGAGCACCATCGCCCCGAGGGTGGCCGCCAGCAGGATGGCGGCGTATTCGCCCACCGGGGTGCCGCTGCGTTCCACGTAGCGCCAGCTCACCAGCAGGGACAGCAGGGTCGAGCCCACCACAACCGCCCGGAAGGCGATGGACAGGTTGTCGGCGATGAAGCCCCCCAGAAAGGCGGGATCGGCCGGGGTGTTCCACTGCAGCGCCAGCAGGATCAGGGCGCCACCGAGGCCGCCGTAGCAGATCGGAGGAACCCAGCGGCTGGCGGCTTTTTCTCCGCTCAGATCCACCAGGAGACAGGCGATCAGGGCGATCAGGACAGCGGCTTCGGGAGCGATGGCGCCCGCATTGAGCTGCAATGCCAGGGCGGCCACATCAAGGGGGCCTTCGGTGGCGATGGAGCTGGCTCCTAACAGGGTCATCACAGCGGCGATGGGCACGGGCCGTTGCTGCGGACTGTAGCGGCGCTGCCTGGAGACGGTCGCAGCCGGTTCTTCGATGCGATAGAGAAGGAAGCGGTCGTCCGCCTTCCTTTGGCTCACACCCTGGTCATCGTCGAGAGCCCCACCAAGGCCCGCACCATTCGCGGCTTCCTGCCCAAGACCTTCCGTGTGGAGGCCTCCATGGGTCATGTTCGCGATCTGCCGAACAACGCCAGTGAGATTCCGGCTGCCCACAAGGGCGAGAAATGGGCCAATCTTGGTGTCAACACCAGCAACGACTTCGAGCCCCTCTACGTGGTTCCGAAGGACAAGAAGAAGGTGGTGAAAGAACTCAAGGACGCTCTCAAGGGCGCCGATCAGCTCCTACTGGCGACGGACGAAGACCGCGAAGGAGAAAGCATCAGCTGGCACCTGTTGCAGCTGCTGGCTCCCAAGGTGCCGGTGAAACGGATGGTTTTCCACGAGATCACCAAGGAAGCCATCGGTCGCGCCCTCGAGCAGACGCGCGAACTCGACATGGAGCTGGTGCACGCCCAGGAAACCCGGCGCATTCTGGATCGCCTGGTGGGCTACACCCTGTCGCCCCTGCTCTGGAAGAAGGTGGCCTGGGGCCTGTCTGCCGGCCGGGTGCAGTCGGTGGCTGTGCGTCTTCTGGTGCAGCGCGAACGCGCACGGCGGGCATTCCGTAGCGGCAGCTACTGGGATCTCAAGGCCCAACTCGAGCAGACGGGTTCCCCCTTTGATGCCAAGCTCACCCACCTCGATGGGGTGAGGATCGCCGGTGGGGGCGACTTCGATGAGAGCACCGGCGCCCTCAAGGCCGGCAGCAAGGTCCGCCTGCTGAGTGAGGCCGAAGCCCGCGGACTTCAGGAGGCCGTCCAGCGCAACCCCTGGCGCGTGGCTTCGGTGGAGGAGAAGCCGACGGTGCGCAAACCCGTGCCGCCCTTCACCACCAGCACGCTGCAGCAGGAGTCGAACCGGAAGTTGCGGCTGTCGGCTCGCGAGACGATGCGGGCTGCCCAGGGGCTCTACGAGCGCGGTTTCATCACCTACATGCGCACCGATTCGGTGCATCTCAGTGATCAGGCGATCAATGCAGCCCGCAGCTGCGTCGCAGACAAGTACGGAAAGGATTACCTCAGCCCCTCCCCGCGGCAGTTCTCCACCAAGGCCCGCAACGCCCAGGAGGCCCACGAGGCGATCCGCCCCGCCGGCGAAGCCTTCCGCACGCCCGCTGAAACCGGCCTTGATGGCCGCGATCTGGCCCTTTACGACCTGATCTGGAAGCGCACCGTCGCCAGCCAGATGGCCGATGCCCGTCTGACGATGCTGGCTGTCGACCTGGAGGTGGCCGGTGATCAGGCCCCTGCCACCTTCCGCTCCACCGGCAAGCGCATCGATTTCGCCGGCTTCTTCCGGGCCTATGTGGAAGGCAGCGACGATCCCGATGCCGCCCTGGAAGGTCAGGAGGTGCTGCTGCCTCCTCTCCGCCAGGGGGACACCCCGGGCTGCCGGGGGGTGGAGGCCCTGGGACACCAGACCCAGCCGCCCGCCCGATACAGCGAGGCTGCCCTGGTGAAGATGCTGGAGAAGGAGGGCATCGGCCGCCCCTCCACCTACGCCAGCATCATCGGCACGATCGTTGACCGCGGTTACGCCACCCTTCAGAACAACGCCCTGACGCCCAGCTTCACCGCGTTTGCCGTCACTTCCCTGCTGGAGGAGCACTTCCCTGATCTGGTGGACACGAGCTTCACCGCCCGGATGGAGTCGACCCTTGATGAAATCTCCACGGGCAAGGAGCAGTGGCTCCCTTACCTCAACAAGTTCTACAAGGGAGATCAGGGCCTGGAAACCCAGGTGCAGCAGCGGGAAGGGGACATTGACCCCGGAGTTTCCCGCACCGTGGCCCTGGAGGGCCTGCCCTGCGTGGTTCGGATCGGTCGATTCGGTGCCTACCTCGAGACCAAACGGGTCGCTGACGATGGCAGCGAGGAGCTGCTCAAGGCCACCCTGCCCCAGGAGATCACCCCCGCTGATCTCGATGCCGAACGGGCCGAGTTGATCCTGAAGCAGAAGGCGGATGGACCCGAGTCCCTCGGGGAGGATCCTGAAACGGGGGAAGCGGTGTATCTGCTTTTCGGCCAGTACGGCCCCTATGTGCAGCTCGGCCAGGCCAGTGATGAAGTGCCGAAGCCGAAGCGGGCCTCCCTGCCCAAGGGCGTCAAGCCTGAGGATCTCAGTCTCGATGATGCCCTGGGCCTGCTGCGCCTGCCCCGGCTCCTCGGAGAGCATCCCGACGGCGGCAAGGTGCAGGCGGGGCTGGGTCGGTTCGGGCCCTACGTCGTTCATGACAAGGGCAAGGGCGAGAAGGACTATCGCTCGATCAAGGCCGAGGACGATGTGCTGGCGATCGGCCTCAGCCGCGCCCTCGAACTCCTGGCCATGCCCAAGCGCGGGCGGGGCGGCCGCACGGCCCTTAAGGATCTCGGGGTGCCGGAGGGGGCGACCGAGGGCGTTCAGGTGTTCGATGGCCCCTATGGCCTCTATGTGAAGCAAGGCAAGGTGAATGCCTCGCTGCCGGAGGGAGTGACGGCCGACACGATCACGATCGAGCAGGCCCTGGAATTGCTGGCGGCCAAGGCTGCCACCAGCAAGAGCTCGGGTCGCAAAACCGCGGCTGGTAAGACCGCCGGTAGCAAG
>JBEINY010000037.1:0-18457 GCA_040377855.1 Prochloraceae cyanobacterium
CAGCCCCCTGGCCAGGGCCTGGCCCCGCAGGATTCCCGGCAGGCAGCCGCTGGCCAGGGGAGGGGTGAGCCAGGTGTCCCCACGACGCACCAGCAGGTTGGCGGCGGTGCCGCAACAGAGGCCACCGCTGCTGCTGGGCAGCAGGGCGTCTTCGGCACCCCGGCTGCGGGCCTCGCGTCGGGCCTGAATGGCACTCCCGTAGCTGAAGGTCTTGCAGCGGCTGAGCACACTGCCGGCCAGCCGTTGCTCGCTGTCACTGATCACCACTGTGATCGGATCGAAGCAGGGGCGGGTGGCGGAGAGCTGCAACCAGAACCGCGGCTGGCTGCTGTCCTGTCCCGGTTCCGGCAGATCGAGGCCGCGACCCCTGCTGCCCCGGCTCCAGTTCAGCCGCAGGGCCCCGGTGCGGATGCCGCTCCGGCGGATCGCCTCGGTGATCAGGGGTTCCACCGTCTCCGCATCGGGAGGCATGGCCAGGCCGAGGAGGGCTGAGCCCTGCCGCCAGCGGGTCAGGTGGGCCTGCAGAAGCAGGGGCTGACCGCTCTCCACCAGCAGGGTTTCAAACAGGCCGTCGGCCAGCAGCAGGCCCCGGTCGCTGAGGGGGATCGCCAGGTGGTCCGGTGGCCCCCAGGCCCCATCCAAAAAGGCAATCGAGGCTGGGCCGGCGGGGGATGCCGTCGGGGCCCCCGTGGGGTCGCTCATGCCAACGCCTCCAGCAGGGGCCGCAGTTTCCAGCCCATCTCCTCCGCTTCCGCCAGCGGGTCGGAGTCGGCCACGATGCCGCCGCCGGCATGGGCGCGGAGCTGTCCCCCCTGCACCATGACACTGCGGATCAGGATGCTGCTGTCAAAGCTGCCATCCGCCTCCAGCCGGAACAGGGAGCCGCAGTAGGGCCCCCGCGGCACCGGCTCCAGGGCGGCCAGCCGCCGGCAGGCCCGCACCTTGGGGGCGCCGGTGATCGAGCCCCCGGGCCAGCAGGCCCGCAGGAGATCGATCGGCCCCAGCCCCTCCTGGAGCTGCCCGACCACCACCGAGGTGAGGTGGTGCACCTGGGCATAGCTTTCGAGTCCCACCAGCTGGGGCACCTGGATCGAGCCCGGCCGGCACACCCGGCCCAGGTCGTTGCGCAGCAGATCCACGATCATCACGTTCTCGGCCCGGTCCTTGCTGCTGCTCACCAGGGCGGCGGCTGCGGCAGCATCGGCGGCATGCTCGCGATGCCGGGGGCGGGTGCCCTTGATCGGCCTGGTTTCAACCGCGCCGCTGGCGGACACCTGCAGAAACCGCTCCGGCGAGGCCGAGAGGATCGCCTCCGGTTGCGGACCACCCCGGGCGATCACCAGGCCGCTGAACGGTGCCGGGCAGTGGCGCCGGAGTTTGCCATAGAGCGCCAGCAGCCCCAGGCCCCTCCCGGTTGGCCAGGGGGCTTCGCAGCAGGCCGTCAGGTTGGCCTGGAACACATCGCCGCTGGCGATCAGGCGCTGGATCATCCCCACCCGATCGGCGAACTGCCCCCGGTCCGTGCACCAGCGCCAGCTGGTCAAGGGAATCGCGGCGGCTGCGGCGGCGACGGGGCCCGGTTGGGGGGGGGGATCGGGAGCGATGGCCTCCAGGCAGCGGGCCACGGCATCAAGCCGCAGGGGGTCGTGACCCTCCAGCCAGAGGCGCCCCTCGAGCCGATCGAGGCGCACGAGGGGATCGAACCGGGCGGCCCAGAGCAGGGGCAGGGCCGGACGTTTCCAGTGACAGGCGGGTTCCACCCAGGCCGCGGCCTCGTAGGCCAGCCAGCCCAGCCAGGTGTGGCCGGAGGCCGCCAGGTCCTCCAGCAGGGCAAAGGGGTCGAGGGCGCCGGCCTCCCCTGGCAGGCCGCTGCAGCGGTGCAGCTCCACCGGATCCACCCCGATCACAGAGGTGCGGCCCAGGGCCGATCCATCCCCATCGAGCCACACCAATCCCTCCTCCCCGAAGGCGCCGGCCAGGGCAGCCGCGACGGAGGCCGGGTCGCGCCAGGGCAGGCGGCGGATCAGGGGAGCCACGGGCGCTGGGGTCAAGGGCTGGCCAGGTCCGGATGGCCCGCTTCCCTCAGGGCCTGATTGCGGATGCGGCAGCTGTCACAGACGCCGCAGGGTTGGAGGCCGCCGCTGTAGCAGCTCCAGGTCTGATCGATCGGCACGCCGAGCCGCAGGGCCTCCTCCACGATCTTCACCTTGCTCCACTCCACCAGGGGAGCCCAGAGCTGGGTCCCCTGGCCCTGGCGTCCACTTTTGCTGGCCAGGTCGGCCAGGCGCTGGAACGCCTCCAGGTAATCCGGTCGGCAGTCGGGGTAGCCGGAGAAATCGACGGCATTGACCCCGAGCACGAGCCGATCGGCGCCCCGGGCTTCGGCCAGGCTGAGGCCCAGGGCGATGAACACCGTGTTGCGTCCGGGGACGTAGGTGTTGGGGATGACGCCGGGGGTCAGGCCCTGATCCGGCAGCGTCAACGTTGGATCCGTGAGCGACGATCCCCCCCAGGCGGCGAGATTGACGGCGATCGTCTGGTGTTCCTTCAGCTTCAGGATCTGGGCCAGCTGCGCGGCCGCCTGCAGTTCGCGGCGATGGCGCTGGCCGTAGTCGAACGACAGAGCGATCACGTCGTAACCGGCCTCAAGGGCCACGGCCGCGGCGGTGGCCGAATCCAGCCCGCCCGAGAGCAGGGCAATGGCCGTGGGTCGGGGGCTGGCGGTGGAATGGCCGATGGCGAACCTGTTGGGAGCGCCCCTTCATTCTGGTGTCCCACTCGTCATGATCAGCCCAGCAGCGGTCAGCCGATGGCACAGGGTCTGGGGATGATGGCGGCCGGTGGACGGGCCCAGGCCCTGGCCCTCACCCTGCTGCTGGTGGCCTCTCCAGGCGTGGCCGCAGGAGGTCCCGGGCCTGCCAGCCCTGCTGCCGAGCCGACCGGTCCATCCCCCTGGCCGGCTGCCGCTGCCGGTGAGCGTCGCTGGTGGATTCCCCTGCCATCCCAGCCCTCCGTCAGTCCTGACGCCGACCTCTCCCCGGATCCGCAGCAGTGGCGCCTCGAGTTGATCGTCGGTCGCGTCGTCAAGGTCGACTGCAATCGCCATCAGTTCAGCGGTCGGATCAAGCCGGAGCTCCTGAAGCCCCAGGGGATCACCATCTACCGCGCTGACATGGGACCGATGGTGTCAACCCGCATGGCCTGTCCAGACCCAACCCTGCGCGAGCGGTTCGTCACCCTGGCGCGGCGCCCGTTTCTGGTGCCCTACAACGCCAGCCAGCCGTTGGTGGTCTACACGCCTCGGGATGGGGAACTGCGCTGGCGGATCTGGCGGCCCGAACGACGGCTGCAGCAGGCCCGGCCGTTCTGAGACGCCGGCCGCTGCCTGGCGGCTTCGGCGCGGCTCTCAGCGCACCCCCAGCCACTTGTGGGTCTGCAGGCTGAGGCGCCACCGGGGGTGACACACCACGTGGTTCATCGCCAATTCCCGGCCCCGGCTGGAGTCCCAGCACGGTTGCAGCAGCAGCACCGGTGGCGCCGCCGCGCCCCTGCTCTGACGGGCGGCCTCGGCCATCGCTTCGGCGAAGGGCAGGTCATCGGGTTCGTTCACCACCACCTTCAGTTCGTGGCAGGCGGCCAGCAGCTCGGCGGTGGGGGGTCGGTGCCGTTTCGGCGACAGGGTGATCCAGTCGAAGCGGCCGCTGAGGCCATCGACGCCGCTGGTCTCGAGGTGAAGCGGCAGCGGGCCACCACCAAGGCTGGGCGGACCGGCGACCGCCGCCAGGGCGGTGCAGAGGGGCTCGAGATCGTGGTGGAGCGGTTCACCGCCGGTGATCACGACGAAACCGGCCCCGGCAGCCACGGCTTCAGCCACCCCTTGCACCAGGTCTGGAATCGTCCGTTGGGGGTGGGCCTGGATCGGCCAGGAGTGCCGGGTGTCGCACCAGGAACAACCCACCCGACAGCCGGCCAGGCGGATGAACACGGCGCTCCGCCCGCCATGGGAGCCTTCACCCTGGATCGAGTGGAAGGTCTCGACCACGGGCAGGCTGATGCTGCTGGCTGCTGCCGATGCGCGCAGGGGGGAATGGGCGTCTTGCAGCATCATCCCTTCCGATCGCCTGCATCCCTGAAGCGTCAGGGTTGAAAATGGGTGAATCTGATTAAGGTCAGGTTTGCCTCCTGCACCTGCCTTGGCCGACGAAGTGTTCGCCGACCTCACGCCGTTGACGCCGCAGCTGGTGCGTCGCCTCGCCCGGTATCGCCTGCTCGGACCTTACTTACGCCAGCAACTTCTGGGGGAATTGGTGGAAGGACTGGTGCTGCCCGCGGAGGAAAGCCAGCAGGCCTATGACGACTTTCTGAGATCCCAGGGCATCGAGACGCCCGCAGCCTTGGCCCAGCTGCTGGCCGTCAATCTCTTGACGGAGGCCGATCTGAAGATGCAGCTGAGTCAACCGCTGTTGCTGCGTCAGATCATCGAAAGGGATTACCAGCCGAAGGCCGAGGCCCGCTTTCTCGAGAGGAAGACCCAGCTCGACAAGGTTGTGTACAGCCTGCTGCGCCTCGGGGACCCAGGACTGGCCCGGGAGTTGTATCTGCAGATCGATGAGGGCGAGGCGGACTTTGCCGAGTTGGCGGCCACCCATGCGGAGGGCCCTGAGCGCGCCACCCGTGGTGTTGTTGGCCCGGTGCCCCTGCTCCAGGCCCATCCCCGCCTGGCGGAGCGCCTGCGCACGGCATCCCCGGGGGTGTTGATGGAGCCGTTCCAGATCGAGACCTGGTGGTTGGTGGTGCGCCTCGAGAGCTACACCCCCGCCACCCTCGATGGCCCCACCCTGGAGCAGATGGCGCGCGAGTTGTTCGAGGACTGGCTCGATCAGGAGGTGCAACGGCGGGCCAGCAGCCTCGCCATCCAGCACGGCCTGGTGCCGGCGTCCGGCGGGACGTCGGCCGATGCTGGCGGCTCACCGCTCGAAGCCTCCGTGGTCTTCCGTCCATGACCACCTCAATCACGGCCCAGATCGTCAGGGAGCATCCCGCCCTCACGGATCTTTCACCGGCTGGCCTGGCCCTGCTCGAGTCGCGGGCTGTGGTTCGGGAGTTCCGGATCGGTCAACCGCTATCCAGCGATTCCCTGATTCCCAGCGAGATCCTGCTGCTGCTCTCCGGCCAGGCTCGGGTGCTGATTCAGGACCACAACCGCACCGTCACCCTGGAGAAGATCAAAGCCGGCGACTGGGTGGGCCTGGCTTCCCTGCTGCGGGCCTCGCCCTGTGAGGAGGTGGCTGCCGCGACAGCCCTGACGGCGTTGGCCCTGCCCGATGCGGTGATCCTCGAGCTGCTGAGTAGTGAACCGGGCTTTCGTCAGTGGTGTGGCAGCCATCTCTGGTCGGCCGAACTGGCTGCCCTGCTGAAGCCCCTGCTGGCCGAATCGGCGCGGGTGTCGGTCGGGTTGCGGGCCGTGACCCAGCAGGCCCTGGCCCAGGCCCGGTTGGTGGAACCGACGGCCGCCGCCCTGGCTGCGGTACAGCCGGAAGAGCGGCTGGTGGCCGCCAGCAACAACCTGCGCTCGGCGGGCCTCGGTGCCCTGCTCGATCCTGATGCCGGGCTCCCGGAGGTGCAGGGTCCCCTGCCGGCACGGCTGTTGGTGCTGCCCCTGGAGCTGGCTCCGGAGGAGTCGATGGAGCCGGCGGCGGCCCTGGCCCTGGCCACCCTGATGGCGCCGGGTGCGGCGTCGGCCGAGCTGAGCGAGGGGGAACCACCCCTGGCCTCCGGGCTGGATCTCGGCAGCCGGGATCGGCCTTCGTTCCGTCTGATCCGCGGGGATGGCCCCCTGGAGGTGGTGCTGGCCTGTTTCCAGATGCTTTCAGCCGAGCTCAAGCTGCCGTTCCGGCGGGATGCGATCGAGAAAATCCTGCGCGATGCCCTGCGGCGGGGCCAGACTCCCGACCTGCAGCTGTGCGGCAACCTCGGCGCCATGCTCGGCCTGCATGTCAGCGGGGTGCGGCTGCCGGCCGCGATGGGCACCCGCTTGCAGACTCCGGCGCTGGTGCCTTGGCAGGGGAGCTTCGCCCTGGTGCAGCAGAGCCATGCTCGCGGCATGGTGCTGGCCTCTCCCCAGGACGGCTGGGTGGAGTTGTCGCCGACCCAGATCGCGGAGCACTACCCGGAGGGAATCGAGCTGCTGCTGATGGAGCGCAGCAACACCACCCCTGAACAACGGTTCGGCTTCGGTTGGTTCTGGCCGGCCCTGCGCCGCCATCGCGGTGTGCTGTTGCAGGTGCTGCTGGCCTCGTTCGTGGTGCAGCTTTTTGGCCTGGCCAATCCGTTGCTGATTCAGGTGATCATCGACAAGGTGATCAGCCAGCGCAGCCTGGACACGCTCCAGGTGCTGGGGGTGGCCCTGGTGGTGGTGACCCTGATGGAGGGCGTGCTGGGGTCCCTGCGCACCTTCCTGTTCACCGAAGCCACCAACCGGATCGATCTGCGGCTCGGCGCCGAGGTGATCGACCACCTGTTGCGTCTGCCCCTGAGTTATTTCGATCGCCGCCCGGTCGGGGAGCTGGGCAGCCGGATCGCCGAGCTCGAGAAGATCCGCGGGTTTCTCACCGGTCAGGCCCTGACCACGTTGCTTGATACGGCGTTCTCGCTGATCTACATCGTGGTGATGGTGCTCTACAGCTGGCTCCTCACCCTGATTGCCTTGATCGTGCTGCCGATCCAGGTCGGCCTCACCGTGCTGGGAGCGCCCCTGTTCCGGCGCCAGTACAGGGATTCAGCCCAGGAGAATGCGCGCACCCAGAGCCACCTGGTGGAGGTGCTCACCGGCATTCAGACCGTGAAGGCGCAGAACGTGGAGATGGTGAGCCGATGGAAATGGCAGGACTTCTACGCCCGTTACATCTCCCGCACTTTTGAGAAAACGATCACCGGCACTGCCCTGACCGAAACCAGCCAGGTGTTGCAGAAGCTCTCCCAGCTGCTGGTGCTCTGGGTGGGGGCGATTCTGGTGTTGAAGGGGGAGTTGAGCCTGGGTCAGCTGATCGCCTTCCGGATCATCTCGGGTTATGTCACCCAGCCGTTGCTGCGATTGTCCTCGATCTGGCAGAACATCCAGGAGCTGAAGGTTTCGTTCGAGCGCCTGGCGGATGTGGTCGACACTCCTGAGGAGTCGGATGAGGCGGATAAAAACAAGATTCCCCTGCCGTCGATCGATGGTCTGGTGGAGTTCAAGGACCTCAACTTCACCTTCCCTGGATCACCGACACCCGTTCTGCACAACATCAACCTCACGGTTCCCGCCGGCACCTTCGTCGGGGTGGTCGGTCAGAGCGGCAGTGGCAAGAGCACCCTCACCAAGATGCTCCCCCGGCTTTACAGCCCCAACAGTGGCCGGATCCTGATTGATCATTACGACATCGACAAGGTTGAGCTCTATTCCCTGCGCCGTCAGATCGGGATTGTTCCCCAGGAACCGCTGCTTTTCAGCGGCAGTGTTGCTGAAAACATCGCCCTGACCGATCCCGATGCCACCAGTGATGCGATTGTCCATGCGGCAACCCTGGCCTGCGCCCATGAATTCATCATGGAATTACCGGCTGGCTACAGCACCAGCGTCGGGGAGCGGGGTGCCGGTCTCAGTGGAGGCCAGCGCCAGAGGATTGCCCTGGCCAGAACCCTGCTCAGCTCCCCGAAGATGTTGGTTCTCGATGAGGCCACCAGCGCTTTGGATTACGACACTGAACGCCGGGTCTGTGATCAATTGCTCGACAACCTCAAGTCCTGTACCGTGTTTTTCATTACCCATCGATTGTCCACAATCCGTCGCGCAGATTTGATCGTGATGATGCACCAGGGGGCGATCGTTGAAACCGGCACCCATGATGAATTGATTGAAATGCGCGGCCGTTACTACGCCCTGTATCGCCAGCAGGAGGCGGTTTGATGGCTCAGCCCAATCCCATGGATCGAGCCGGTGGTCTGGTGCGTTCCGCCCAGAATGCTCTGGAACGTCGGGTGCAGAACAACCACCAGGAGATGGCCCTTCAGCCGTCGAAACGGTTGGCCAGCACCGTGATGATGTCCCTGGTGGGATGCACTCTTTTCGGCATCGGCTGGTTGGCGATCGCCCAGACCGATGAAGTGGTGGTGGCGCCTGGAAAACTGCAGCCGATCGGCGATGTCAAGACGATTCAGGTGCCTGTGGGAGGCGTGCTGCAGACCATGCTGGTGAAGGAGGGGCAACGGGTGCAGCGGGGTCAGGTGTTGCTGCGTCTCGACAATGAAACCAGCCTTGATCAACAGAAAAGCCTGCAGCAGGCGATCGCCGCCAAACGACAACAGCTCTTGCTCAAGGATGTTGAGCTGGCACGATATCAATCCCTCAACGACACTGAGCAGCGGGTTCTTGCGCAGAATCTAGCTCTGGAAAAGGAAATTCTCAGCAGGTTGGAGATCCTGCGGCGCCAGGGGGCTTCGGCGGAGCTTCAGGTGTTGCAGCAACGCAACAAGGTGCGTGACGTGGAGGGTGAGCTCTCCAAGGTGCGTGCTGATCGACTGCGTCAGATTGCGATCCTCGCCCAGTCGGTGCAGCAGGTGCGGGGCGAACTGGCCGATCTGCAGAGCAAACTCACCGAATCCCGGGTCAACATCCGCTATCAGGACATCCGTTCACCAGTGGATGGCGTGGTGTTTGATCTCAAGCCCACCGGGCCTGGTTTTGTGGCCCAGGGCAGTGAGCCTGTGATGAAGATTGTTCCCTACAACAATATGATCGCCAAGGTGGAGATCCCCAGCAGTCAGATTGGCTTTGTGCGGGTGGGTAAGTCGGTGGATGTCAGCATCGATTCTTTCCCGGCTTCTGATTTCGGAGTGATCAATGGCACCCTGACACGGATCGGATCTGATGCATTGCCACCGGATCAGATGAATCAGGCCTACCGATTCCCGGCGGAAGTCCGCCTGAACAGTCAGACGCTCTCCTTGCATTCAGGCCAGGTGCTGCCGTTGCAGGTCGGCATGTCGCTGACGGCCAACATCAAGTTGCGCAAGGTGAGTTATCTGCAGCTTCTGCTCAGCGACTTCAAGGACAAGACCGACTCCCTGAAGCGCATCTGATCGAGGCAGCCCTGGCGCGGGCTTCCCTTCGCCTGGGGGGCCTGGAAGGATGGGCCCGGTTCAGCCCACCGCAAGCTCCAGTCCCTGGGTTGCCGGCACGGGGAGCCTCTGTTGCGCTGCCTCGATCAGGCCCCGGAACAGGGGGTGGGGTGTGCCGGGCCGCGACAGGAATTCCGGGTGGTATTGGCAGGCGGTGAAGAAGGGGTGATCCGGCCGCTCGATCAGCTCCACCAGCCGGCCATCCGGGGATGTGCCGCTGATCACGTAGCCAGCCTCCACAAAGGCCTGGCGATAGGCGTTGTTGAACTCGTAGCGGTGGCGATGGCGTTCGTACACCACCTCATCGCCATAGAGGCGGTGCGCCAGGGTGGCCGGTGCCAACCGGCATGGGTAGACCCCCAAGCGCATCGTGCCCCCCAGGTCGACCACATCCTGCTGTTCCGGCAGCAGGTGAATCACCGGATGGAGGCTGTCCGGGTCGAGTTCGGCGCTGGTGGCACCTTCCAGGCCTGCCTGGTTGCGGGCCCACTCGATCACGGCGCACTGCATGCCCAGGCAGAGCCCCAGGAAGGGAACCCGTTGTTCCCGCGCCCAGCGGATGGTGGCCACCTTGCCATCCACACCGCGATGGCCGAAGCCGCCGGGCACCACGACGGCATCCATGCCGCTGAGCAGGGCTTCGGCGCCCTGGGTTTCGATCTGTTCGGCACAGATCCAGTGCAGGTCGAGGGAGGCATCCCGGTCGATGCAGGCATGGCGCAGGGCCTCCACCACCGAGAGATAGGCGTCGTTGAGCTGCACGTACTTGCCCACCAGGGCCACCTTGACGGCGGGGCCGGGGTTGCGCAGCTTGCGCACCAGTTCCGCCCAGCGACCCATGTCACTGTCGTGGTCGGGCAGGCCCAGCACATCCAGCACCTCCCGGCAGAGGCCCTCCTCCTCGAGGGTGAGGGGCACCGCGTAGATGCTGTCGGCATCGAGGCTCTGGATCACGGCCCGGGTGGGAACGCCGCAGAAACCGCCGATCTTCGCCTTGAGGTCGTTGCTGATCGGTCGATCACTGCGGCACACCAGCAGATCGGGCTGGATGCCGATCGAGCGCAGCTCCTTCACCGAGTGCTGGGTGGGCTTGGTCTTGAGCTCCCCGGAGGTACCGATGTAGGGCAGCAGGGTGACATGCACATAGGCCAGGTCGTTGCGACCCACATCGCCGCGGAATTCCCGGATCGCCTCCAGGAATGGCAGGGATTCGATGTCACCGACGGTGCCGCCGATCTCGGTGATCACCACGTCCGCGCCACTGTTGGCGGCGACGCGGTGGATGCGTTCGCGGATCTCGCCGGTGATGTGGGGAATCACCTGCACGGTGCCTCCTTCGTAGTCCCCCCGCCGCTCCTTGTTGATCACCGATTGGTAGATGGAGCCGGTGGTGACGCTGTTGAGGCGCGACATCGCCGTGTCGGTGAAGCGCTCGTAGTGGCCCAGGTCGAGGTCGGTCTCGGCACCGTCATCGGTGACGAAGACCTCACCGTGCTGGAACGGGCTCATCGTGCCCGGATCCACGTTCAGGTAGGGGTCGAGCTTCAGGATCGAGACGCTGAAGCCCCGGGACTTGAGCAGGCGGCCCAGGCTGGCGGCCACGATCCCCTTGCCGATGCTTGAGACCACGCCACCGGTCACGAAGACGAATTTGGCCATGACACCTCGGGCGAACCTTCAATGTACCGATTGCCTTCATGCCGACGGCTGGCGTGCCCGGGTCAGCCCTCCAGGAGGCTCCGCAGCATCCAGGCCGTTTTTTCGTGGATCTGGAGGCGCTGGGTGAGCAGGTCGGCGGTGGGCTGGTCGTTGGCCTCATCGGCGAGGGCAAAGGCCTGGCGGGCCGTTCGGGCCACGGCCTCATGACCGGCCACCAGTTCACGCACCATGTCCATCGCCGCCGGCACCCCCTGGGTTTCCGGGATCGAGGCCAGCGCCGCGAAGTTGGCGCCGCCGTAGGGGGCGGGGTGGCCGAGGGCGCGGATCCGTTCGGCGATCTCGTCGAGGGCGTCCCAGAGCTCCGTGTACTGGCCCTCGAACATCAGGTGCAGGGAGTTGAACATCGGCCCGGTGACGTTCCAGTGGAAGCCGTGGGTCTTGCCGTAGAGCACGAAGGTGTCGGAGAGCAGCTGGCCCAGGCCTGTGGCGATCTGCTGGCGCTGGGCGTCCGGGATGCCGATGTCGAGGGATGGGCCAGCGGTCATGGTTCGGGGTCGGTCTCTGGCAGTCCTAGCGGGGCAGGAGCCGTTTGTCAGCCCTCACGAGCGAGGGCCACCCTGGCCCCACCGCCCTTCTTGTGGCGATCGGATGGCGGCGCCTCAGGCCTCGCCGTTCTCCTCCACCCAGGTGCTGGCCACATGCAGGTCGCGCAGCTGGGCCGGGGCGACATCGGCGGGGGCCTGGGTCATCAGGCACCGGGCCTGCTGGGTTTTGGGGAAGGCGATCGTGTCGCGGATCGATTCCTCGCCGGCCAGCAGCATCACCATCCGATCCAGGCCGAAGGCGATGCCGCCGTGGGGGGGGGCGCCCATGTCGAGGGCCTCGATCAGGAAGCCGAATTGCCTGTTGGCCTCCTCCAGGGGCAGGCCGATCGTCTGCAGCACCTGGCGTTGCAGGGCCGAGTCGTGGATGCGCAGGGAGCCGCCGCCCAGCTCCAGGCCGTTGAGCACCAGGTCGTAGGCCTGGGCCCGGGCCGTGGGCAGGGTCTGGGCCCATTGGCTGGGGTCGTCGCCGAGGTCGCCCGTGTTGGGGGCGCAGAACGGGTGGTGCAGCGCCTCGAGACGGTTTTCGTCGGCGTTGAATTCGAACATCGGGAAATCCACCACCCAGAGGAAGTTCCAGCTGTCGTTGTCGCGGTCGGCCTTCACCAGCCCCAACTCGCGGGCCAGATACTGGCGCACCCGGTCCAGGGCCTTGTTGACGGTGGCGGTGTCGCCGGCGCCGAACAGCAGCAGGGTGCCCGGCTCGGCGCCGGTGCGCTCCAGCAGCTCCGCCTTCTTCTCAGCGGAGAGGTTGTCCTTGATGGCGCCGATGGTGTCGATCTCACCCCCCTCCCGCACGCGGATGAAGGCGAGGCCTCCGGCGCCGGCGGCCTGGGCCTCGCTGAAGATGTCGCCGCCGGGCTTGATGCGCACGTTGCTGATGGCCTCGTTGCCCCCCGGCACGGCAATGCACTTCACCGATCCCCCGGCGGCCACGGCCCCGGAGAACACCTTGAAGCCCATGTCCTTCACCAGGTCGCTGACGTTGGTGAGCTCCAGGCCGTAGCGGGTGTCGGGCCGGTCGGTGCCGTAGCGCTCCATCGCCTCATGCCAGGTGATCCGCGGCAGGGGCAGCGGCAGCTCGATGCCCTTGATCTCCTTCCAGATGGCGGCGATCAGCTGCTCGTTGAGGGCCAGGATCTGCTCCTCGGAGAG
The DNA here is from genome assembly GCA_040377855.1 of Prochloraceae cyanobacterium. Taxonomy (GTDB): domain Bacteria; phylum Cyanobacteriota; class Cyanobacteriia; order PCC-6307; family Cyanobiaceae; genus CAIXOZ01. The sequence goes on from JBEINY010000037.1 coordinate 12,576, forward strand.
GAAGCTCATCTCCAGGTCCAGCTGGGTGAATTCCGGCTGGCGGTCGGCGCGTAGGTCTTCGTCGCGGAAGCAGCGGGCCACCTGGTAGTAACGCTCGATGCCGCCCACCATCAGCAGCTGCTTGAACAGCTGGGGAGACTGGGGCAGGGCAAACCACTCACCACCGCAGACCCGGCTGGGGACCAGATAATCGCGGGCGCCCTCCGGCGTGGAGCGGGTCAGCACCGGCGTTTCCACCTCGATGAAGCCTGCGGCCTCCAGGAAGCGGCGGGCGGTCTGGATGGTGCGGGCCCGCAGCCGCAGGTTGCGGTTCATCCGCTCGCGGCGCAGATCCAGATAGCGGTGACGGAGGCGCAGCTCCTCGCGTACCTGGGTCTCGTCGTGCACGGACACCTGGAAGGGCAGGGTGCCCCGCACCGGATTGAGCACCACGAGCCGGGTCGCGAGCACCTCGATCTGACCGGTGCTGAGGCGGTCATTGATGGATTCCGCCGGCCTGGCCCGCACCGTGCCCTCCACCTGCAGCACCGTTTCGCTGCGCAGGGCTTCCGCCACGGCGAAGGCCCCGGGCCCGAGGTCGGGATCGACCGTGACCTGGACGGTGCCACTGCGGTCCCGCAGGTCGATGAAGATCACCCCGCCATGGTCGCGGCTGCGATCGACCCAGCCGCTGAGCTGCACGGGCTGGTCGATGGCATCGGTGCGCAGGTCGCCGCATCCGTGGCTGCGCATGGGGGGATCACTCAGTTAGTCAGCGAGTTTCCCACGACGCCCCGGGGGGCCGGCGGCGCTGCTGCGGTTCAGGGGCGCCGGTAGAAGGGGCGACGCACCACCGTGGCGGCTTCTTCTTTGCCCCGGATCTCCACCGCCAGGGCGGTGCCCGGCCGGGCCAGGTCGCTGGGCACATAGGCCAGGGCGATCGCCTGGTGCAGGGTCGGTGACCAGCTGCCGCTGCTGATCGTGCCCACCACGGCCCCGTTGTGCAGCACCGGGTAGTGATGGCGGGCGATGGCCCGGCCCTCCAGGGTCAGCCCCACGAGGCGCCTGGTCACCCCGGCGGCTGTCTGGGCCTCCAGGGCCTCCCGGCCTTCGAAGTCTGCGGGCATCTCCAGATGCACCAGCCAGCCGAGGCCGGCCTCGAGGGGGGTGGTGTCGGGATCGAGGTCCTGGCCGTAGAGGGGCATGGCCGCCTCCAGGCGCAGGGTGTCGCGGGCGCCGAGGCCGCAGGGGCTTACCCCTTCGGCCAGCAGCAGCTGCCAGAGGGCCAGCCCGGCTTCGCGATCCAGCAGCAGTTCGAAGCCGTCTTCGCCGGTGTAGCCGGTGCGGGCTGCAAACACCGCAGCTCCCTGGGCGGCGCCGGTGGCGCTGCCGCTGAGGGTGAGGCTGCGATGGCCGAAGCGGGGCAGGCCCTGCAGCGGTTGGCCGCTGAGGGCCTCGAGCCGGGCGGAGGCCTCGGGGCCCTGCAGGGCGAGGAGGACGCCGTCGCCCTTGCGGTCGCTGATCGTGATCCCCTGGGGTTCCAGGCGGCTGCGCAGCCAGGCGGTGTCCGCCTCGGCGCAGGCGGCATTGATCACCAGCAGCACCAGGTCAGCGTCGCCCTCGGGGCTGCGGCCCAGGTCGTAGACGATCAGGTCATCGCGGATGCCGCCGTGGTCGTTGAGCAGCACCGTGTAGCAGGCCTCGCCGGGGCCGATCCGGAACAGATCGGTGGGCACCAGGCCCTGGAGGGCGTCCTTGACCCCCTCCCCCCGCAGGCTGAGCACGCCCATGTGGGAAATATCGAACACACCGCAGTGCTGGCGCACGGCCAGGTGTTCCTGCACCAGGCCGGCGAACTGCACCGCCATCTCCCAGCCGGCAAAGGGCACCAGCCGCCCTCCCGCGGCCTGGGTGGCCCCATGGAGCGGAGTGCGCAGCAGGGCCATGGCGGTAGGGGCCGGCGGGCCGGGATCGAGGTGGGCGGATCCTATGGAGAACCTCGCCGGAACCAGCGCTTCGGCGTTCTGTTTGGAAGAACATCCCGCAGATTTGCGGGTGGCCATGGCCTGAATCAACGCCGCTCTCTACGTTGAGCGCCCTTGGCGAACCCAACCATGGGCCAGCGCCCCTCCTGCCGCAGCTGCCGTCACTGCAGCTCTCCGCCGATCGACAAGGCGGGCTGGTGCCAGCTGCGACAGCTGGCGATCCATCCCGATCTGGCGGCGGATCTCTGGTGTCACCACTGGACGGCCCGCCCCCCCCGATTGCCCAGGATCGGGGACGGGGGTCAGCCCACTCTTCCCGCCAACCGCCAGCTGGTCCTCACCAATGTGCTGACGGAAATGTGAAGAGATGCTGTTGATCCTTGCCATCGGCGGTCGGCTTGTGTCCCGGGTGACCCTCGTCTGACATGGTGAGGATGTAGAGATCGGCTCTTGTCCTGATCGCATGGGGGGGTGATTCGATGGCCATGTCATCCGGTGGGGTGTCAGTCGCGGGGGCGCTGCCTACGCGATCGCCTTCCGCCGCTGCCACCACCAGTGTTGAAGCGTCGTCTGGTGTGGTGCCGCCCCTGACGCCCCTGGAGCTGATGGCCGCCCATCGCCACAGCGAGCAGCTCACGTTTCCCACCGGTTCCCGCCTGTTTCAACGCGGCAATCCTGCCGATGCGATCTACGGCATCCGCCGCGGACTTGTGCACGTGGTCGATGCAAACGGCACCGCTGTGTTGTCCCGCCAGGGGGAACTGATCAGCTACCAGGACATCCTCTGGCGAGATGGCCGCTACCGCACCGAGGCGGTCGCCCTGACCCCGGTTGAGGTGCTGCGCCTCGATCGCCTCAGTTTTCTCAACCTGCTGCACAACCATCCGACCCTGGCGGTGAAGTTGCTCGGGCAGCAGCACGACCGGCTGCGGGAGCAGCGGTCCAACGGCACCCTCTGCTACTGATCGCTACGTCGCCGAGAGCCCCAGCAGCAGCAGCAGGCTGCGGGTCACCTTGGCCGCCAGCACGCTGCTGACGCCCGTGGAATCGAGCTGGGGGGCCAGCTCCACCACATCCGCTGCCACCAGGGTGTGGTGGCGCAGTTCCTCCACCAGGGCCGCGAAGTGCGACCAGAGGAAACCGCCCGGTTCCGGGGTTCCGGTGCCGGGCAGCACCGCTGGATCAAACCAGTCGAGATCAACGGTGAGATAGAGGGGCTTGCCTCGCAGGGGCCTGAGGGCGGCCGCCATCTGTTCAATCGCCACCAGCCGTCCCGTCTGCCGCAATTCCGTGAACTCCTCGCGGGTGCCGCTGCGGATCGCGATCTGCAGCAGCTGCTGACTGGGCAGCACCTCGAGGCAGCGGCGCATGGCGCAGGCGTGGCTGTGGTGGGATCCCAGCCACTCGTGGCGGAGATCGGCGTGGGCATCGAGCTGCACCAGCACCAGATCGGGATGGCGGGCGGCCACGGCGGCCACGGCCCCGGAGCTGATGGAGTGCTCCCCGCCGAGCATCAGGGGCGCCAGGCCGAGGCTGAGCACCTGCTCGGTGGCGGCTTTCACGGCGGCCACCACCGGCTTCGGATCGCCGAACGGGATCGCCACGGCCCCTAGATCGGCGAAGCTCAGATCCTCCAGGTCGAGATCCAGCTGGGGGTCGTAGCCCTCCAGGCCGCTGCTCACCTCCCGCACCGCCGCCGGCCCGAAGCGGGTGCCGGGGCGGAAGGAGGTGGTGCCGTCGTAGGGAACACCGAAGAGGCCCACCCGGCAGCCGGCGGGATCGCGGCGGCTGCCCATGAAGATGGCGCCGTCGGTGTCGAACAGCTCAGGGTTGAAGGACGAGGGGGCGGGGCTGCTCATGGCGGACGAGGGCATGCAGGGGCGAGGGAGGATGGCGGGCGGGAGGTTCAGCCGTTGAGGGCGCGTTCGATCGCGGCGGGCACGGCATCGAAGGCGCCCCGCTGCCAGCGGGGACTCCAGATCTCACAGCCACAGGCCACGGCCGCGGCGCGATCGGGATCCGGCTGCAGATAGCGACGGCCGTCTGGGGCGGCGAACGTCCAGCTCCACCAGCCGCTGGGATACATGGGCACCCAGCCGTAGAGCGGATCGGCGTGGCCGAACACCTCGCGGATCAGGCGCACAGTGTCGACGTGCACCTGGCGAAAGGCCTCCGGCGATTCGCTCTGGGTGGCGAACACGCCGCCGGGCCGCAGGATGCGCCGGCAGTGTTCGAAGAAGGCCCGGTTGAACAGGCCCTCGGCGGGCCCCGCAGGGTCGGAGCCGTCGACGATCACCACGTCGTAGCTGGCATCGGGGGCGTCGGCGGCCCAGGCGATGCCGTCTCCCACGGTGAGATGGAAGCGGGGATCGCCCCAGCAGCCACCGCCGATCGAGGGGAGGTGCTCCTGGCTCCACTCCACCACCAGCCCATCGATTTCGACCATGTCGAGGTGCTGCACGCCGGCGTGGCGCAGGCATTCGCGGGCGGTGCCGCCGTCGCCGCCGCCGATCACCAGCACCCGCTCGATCGTCTCGGCGCTGCAGAGGGCTGGATGCACGATCGCCTCGTGGTAGTGCCGCTCCTGGCGCTCGGCGGTCATCCAGCAGCCATCGAGCAGCAGGCCCTTGCCGTAGCGCTCGCTCTCGATGATCGTCACCCGCTGGAAGGGCGACTGCGCCTCAGCGATCACCCGGCCGGCGAGGCCGTAGCGCACGCCCTCGAAGATCTCATCAATCCAGCCTGATGCGAAGAGGGGCGAGCCGGGGGTGGGGGCGGTCGGGCTGCTCTCGTCCATGGCTGCGGGGATTCCTGCCTCCAGATTTGCGCATCGCCGTGGTGTTCTCCGTGACAGGCTCGGCCCATGGCCCGTGAGCGCCCCACCGATGATCTGCGCCTGACGCCGTCGCTGGTGATTCCGGCAGCGGAGCTGCAGTGGCGCTTCTCGCGCTCCTCCGGCCCCGGTGGTCAGAACGTGAACACCACCGATTCACGGGTGGAGCTGGTGTTTGATCTGGCCCGCAGCGCCGCCCTGCCGCCCTCCCTCCAGACCCGGGCCCTGCGGCGCCTGGAGGGAAAGCTGGTGGAGGGCAGCGTGGTGATCGCCGCCAGCGAGCACCGCTCCCAGTGGCAGAACCGGGTGGCCGCCCAGCGGCGCCTGGTGGCGCTGCTGCAGGAGGCGATCAAGCCGCCACCGCCGCCCAGGCGACCGACCCGGCCCACCAGGGGCTCCCAGGAACGGCGCCTGGCTGCCAAGAAGCAGCGCGGCGCCATCAAGGGTCAGCGGCGCGGTCAGCTGCCGGAGGACTGAGGGGCCGCTTGAGGCGGATCGGCGCGTTCGGCCCGGATCGCCGCCTTGGCCTGCCGCCAGAGGGCTTCCAGGTCGCGGATGCTCCTGCCGCCGAGGTCGCCGCCGAGGGCCGCTTCCACCCGCGAGAAGCGATCGAGGAAGCGGCGGTTGGTGCCGGCCAGGCCCGCTTCCGGGTCGATGCCGCACCAGCGGGCCACATTCACCAGCGTGAACAGCACATCCCCCAGTTCCTCCTGGGCGTGGGCGCTATCGCCGGTGGCCCGGGCCTCGGCCACCGCCTCCTTGAGCTCATCGAGTTCTTCGTGCACCTTCTCCCACACACCGTCGATGCTGTCCCACTCGAAGCCGGCGGCGGCGGCCTTCCTGGAGATCGTCATCGCGCCCGCCAGGGCGGCCATGCCGCGCACCTTGCCGGCGAGGCGATCGCTGAGGGGGCTGGCGCTGGTCGTGGCGTGCTGGCGCTCCGCCTGCTCCTCGGCCTTGATCGCTTCCCAGGTGCTCCGCACCGCGTCGGGGTCGCCGCTGCGGCCCCGGTTCGCCACACCATCGCTCGGTGCCGCGAAGACGTGCGGATGGCGGCGGATCAGCTTGGCGCTGATGCCGCGGGC
>JBEINY010000101.1:0-6577 GCA_040377855.1 Prochloraceae cyanobacterium
GGGCCCGGGAGAAGTTCACCAGCCAGCGCAGGGCCATGGCCGTGCCGCGCTCCTGGCGCACTTCCATCGGCACCTGATAGGTGGCACCACCGACGCGGCGGGCGCGTACCTCCACCAGGGGGGTGGCATTGCGGACGGCGGTTTCGAACAGCTCCAGGGCGTCACCGCCGGTCCGATCGTGGATCAGGGTGAAGGCGTCGGACAGGATCCGCTGGGCAGTGGATTTCTTGCCGTGCTTCATCAGTCGGGCCACGATCATCGAGGCCAGGCGGCTGTTGAACTGGGGATCGGGGAGAACCGGGCGCTTCTCGGCAGCGTTGCGGCGAGACATAGAGCGGAAGGGAAAGGCGAGGGAAGCGAAGGTCGCTGGCCGCGGACGGACCCGATGGATCGGGTTGTCGCTTCAGCGAGGGGAAGGGTTTAGCCCTTGGGGGTTTTGGCGCCGTACTTGGAGCGAGCCTGACGGCGGTCCTTGACTCCGGCCGTGTCGAGGGTGCCGCGGATGATGTGATAGCGCACACCAGGCAGATCCTTGACCCGTCCACCGCGGATGAGCACCACGGAGTGCTCCTGCAGGTTGTGGCCGATGCCGGGAATGTACGCGGTGACCTCGAACCCGGAGGTCAGCCGGACCCTGGCCACCTTGCGGAGGGCTGAGTTGGGCTTCTTCGGGGTGGAGGTGTAGACGCGCGTGCAGACACCACGGCGCTCAGGGCAGGCGCGCAGGGCCGGGGACTTGGTCTTGCGGGTAAGACGCTGCCGCTCGGTGCGGATCAGCTGCTGGATGGTGGGCATCGAGGGCCGGATGAGCAGGCCGGAGGTCCGACCGTTTTCGACAATCCGTCACCTTACGTTGTCGCCGGTCGCCCTTCGCCGGCGCGGCGAAAGGATGCACCGCAGGCGCAGCAGGTGACACCCTCTGAGGGGCGCACCAGAAAACCGCCCCCACTGAGGTCACCCCTGTAATCCAGGCTGAGGCCCGTGAGGCGCTCCACCTGGTCGGCGGGGGCATAGACGGTGATCCCATCCCCCCGGGCCACCGGGGCGCCGGCGAGGTGCCCCGGGCGCAGGCGGATCGCCCAGGCTTCGCAGCCCCCTGCCACCAGGTCGAGGTGCATGCAGCCTGGCGTGCCGGCCACGGCGGCCTGGCGTCCGAGCTCCGCGGCGGCGGCGGCGGTCAGGCGCAGGCTGTGACCCTTGGGCATGGCGTTGCAGGCGATGGGCTCACTCTGGCAGGGTCCTGGTGAGCATCGGTGTGATCGGCACCAGCCCCAGGCCGTTGTTCACCGCCCCGGCCACCCCCCGGCCCTTCACGGTCTGAATGCCACCCAGCACCAGGCCGGTGGAACTGCCGCCATCGAGGTTCAGGGCCTCCTGGAGGCCCAGCTGGAGCAGCAGCTGCGCCGTCTCCGGCAGGGTCGGGCCGCTGCTTCCGACCCCTTCCAGGGTGATGAGCCACAGCTGGCGGCCATCGCTGCCCACCACCGTGCGCGGTGCCCCTTGACCCAGGAAGGCTGGCGAGAAGCGCTCCGCCTCGCCGTCGAGCACGTTCTGCCCCCCGGTCAGCAGCAGCGGCCCCCCCCCGATCATGTTGGGTTCGTTCCCGAGGTCGTTGCTGGCGCGACTCTGCAGGGCCACCGTCTCGCCGGGGGCGCCCGGGACGGGCACACCACCGCGGGCCACCACCAGGCTGTCGCCGGGGGCGAGGGGCTGGCCGCCCTTGAGCTGCTGACTGTCGAGCCGGGCCTGTACCTGGCCAGCGCGGATCAGGATCGCCGTTTCACTGCCACTGAGGGCCCTGTAGGTCGGTCCCCAGTCGGCGGTGTAGCGACTGAGACCCCGCTGCACGTAGCCGCTGTTCAGGGTCAGCAGGGGCCAGCGTCCACCGGAGCCGTCGACCAGGGTCTCCTCCAGGCTCAGCCGGCCGAACCGGGGCAGGCGTTGGGGGGTCCAGGCCATCACCCCCCGCTGCAGGATCGGCCCCGACAGCCAGCGGCCGCCGTCGCGGAGAGCCCCGAGGGGTAGCCGTCGCACCCGGTTGAAAAAACCGCCGTTGATCGCCACCAGGGCCTGATGGCGTCCTGCCAGCGCCACCAGGGAGCTCAGGCCCTCCATGCCGCCGGCCCCGGTGAGCGGCTGCAGCGTCAGGTTGGCGTTGCGGGGATCGAGGCGGATCGAATTGATCAGCATGCGTCGCGGGCCTGCGTTCAGCACCTGCCGCTGCCAGGTCACCTGACCAGCCAGAAGGGCCTGCAGCCTGGCCTCGAGGGTGCGCTCGATGGTGGGCCCGGCGGAGTCGGTGCCGGGCCGGGGCGCTTCGCCTGAGCCCGGGGTTGCCGGGGCGACCTCCAGGGCGATCCGAAACGGCTGGCCCAGGGTGAGCACCTGATCGAGCCGCTGGCCGGAGCCCGGTTGGAGCAGCAGCTGGCCCCGCTCCTCCCCGACCACCAGCCCCAGGGCCTCCAGGTCGCGCCGTTGGTCCGGCTGGCTGCGGAGACCAAGAACCAGGCCGTTGTCCTGGCGGCGGATCCAGGTGGCACCTGGGAGGTCGAGCACGATCCGCCGCCCGCTGCCGGTGCTTCCCTGGCGTACGCCGGCCACCGGCAGCGGCTCGCTGGCCAGGGTCAGCTGCTCTCCACGACGATCCAGCTGAAAGCCGAGCGAGCGGAGCAGTTCGGCCACCTCCACCGCCACCTCATCGTCGAGGCTGCGCTGGCCCTGGGCCGGCACCTCCAGGCGACGACCGAACCACTCGAGCAGCAGGCTGCCGTCGCCGCGGCTGCTGCTGCGAATCCCCAGCTGTCCCTCGAGCAGTTCCAGGGGCAGCCACAGTAGTTCGCCCCTGGAGGCACTGGCCGGCTGCCATTGCCAGCGGGCCTGCTGGGGGCGGCCGCCGATGATCACCACCCGGCCGGAGGCGAGGCGGGGATCCAGGTCCTGGCCGCCGTTCCGGCCGCTCGGCCTCGCCGGGAGCTGGAGGGCCGGAATCGGCGGCAGGGGGGGCGGCGGTGGCGGCAGGGCCAGGGTCAGCCCCAGCAGCGCACTGAACGGGGCTGGCATCGGCGCAGGCTTGCGCGGCTGGCGATGGGGGGCACGCTAACGCTGCCCAGCGGACTCGCTGAATCGTGCCTGGGGCAACGGTGCTCCGATCCCTAAGGTGGGAGGTTCTGAGTGCTGCTTGTGCCGCCCTGACGGACAGGCAGCGGTTCCACCAGGACGCCCCCGGGTATGCCCTTTCGTTCCCGCCCCGTTTGGCCCCATTGCGACAGCCCCGCTCCCGCGGCCGTTGCGGGCGAGAAAGACGCCTGTGGTGTCGGCTTTCTGGCCAGTCTTCGCGGCGAGGCGAGCGCCTGGGTGCTTCAGCAGGCCCTCAGGGGTCTCGATTGCATGGAGCATCGCGGTGGCTGCGGCGGGGACGGGGATTCCGGCGATGGAGCCGGGGTGCTCTGTGGCATCCCCTGGAGCTTTCTGGAGAGCGTCTGGCCGGAAGCGGCCGCGAGCAGTGGTGAGCAACGGGGCCTGGGGATGGCCTTCCTACCGGCCGATCCCGAGCGCCGTGACCAGGCCCGTCGCTTCTGTGCCGAGGAGGCCGAGCGCCTTGGCCTGACCAGCCTCGGCTGGCGTGAGGTGCCGGTTGATCCTGCCGTTCTCGGACCCCTGGCCCGCCAGACGGCCCCCGTGATCGAGCAGTGGCTGCTCGGTGCCGACCAGCGGGACGATGCCCTCGAAGCCCTGCTGTTCCGGCTGCGGCGCCGTTGCGGCGACCGGGCCCGGGAAGCCTGGGGCAGCCAGGCCGGCGACCTCTACTTCGCGTCCCTGAGCAGCCGAACGGTTGTGTACAAGGGCATGGTGCGTTCTGCCGTGCTGGCGGCCTTCTACGCCGACCTGCGGGATCAGCGCTTTGCGGTCAGCTTCGCTGTTTACCACCGCCGCTTCAGCACCAACACCCTGCCCCGCTGGCCCCTGGCCCAGCCGATGCGCCTGCTGGGCCACAACGGCGAGATCAACACGCTCCTGGGCAACCTCAACTGGGCCCGGGCGTCGGAGGCCAGCCTCGATGCGGTGTGGGGGGACACGGCGGCCGACCTCAAGCCGGTGGTGAACCCTGCCTTCAGTGATTCGGCCAACCTCGATGCGACCCTCGAGCTGCTGGTGCGCAGCGGTCGCCCGATCACGGAAAGCCTGCTCACCCTGGTGCCGGAGGCCTTCCGCGATCAGCCGGAGCTGGCCGATCGGCCCGAGATCCAGGCGTTCTACGAGTATTCCGCCTGCACCCAGGAGCCCTGGGATGGTCCGGCCCTTCTGGTGTTCGCCGATGGCCGCAGTGTCGGCGCCACCCTCGATCGCAACGGCCTCAGGCCGGCCCGTTACTGCATCACCGATGACGGGTTCGTGGTGATGGGTTCGGAAACGGGTGTGGTGGAGCTCGAGGAGAGCCGCATCATCGAGAAGGGGCGCCTTGGTCCGGGCCAGATGCTGGCGGTGGACCTGGAGCAGGGTCGCCTGCTGCGCAACTGGGAGGTGAAGCAGGAGGTGGCCGCCCGCCATCCCTACGGCGCCTGGTTGGCGGAGCACCGCCGCTCGGTCGGTGCCCAGGCCTGGCTGCAGGAGCGGCGGCTGGGAGACCTGGAGCTGCTGCAGCTGCAGACGGCGTTCGGTTTCACCGCCGAGGACTTCGATCTGGTGATCGAGGACATGGCTGGTGCCGCCAAGGAGCCCACCTACTGCATGGGGGATGACATCCCCCTGGCGGTGCTGTCCGGCAAGCCGCACCTGTTGTACGACTACTTCAAGCAGCGTTTTGCCCAGGTCACCAACCCGCCGATTGATCCCCTGCGGGAAAAGCTGGTGATGAGCCTGGAGATGCATCTGGGCAAGCGGGGCTCGCCGCTGAGGCCCGAGGCCACGGCCGCCGGCGTGCTGCACCTGGCCAGCCCGATCCTGAATGAGGCCGAGCTGGCGGCCCTGGGCCAGCAGGGGCTGCCGGTTGCCTCGCTCTCAACCCTGTTGCCCGTCACCGATGGCCCCTCCGGCCTGGCCGTGGCCCTCGATCGCCTGCGGGCGGAGGCGGAGGCTGCCGTGCGCGGCGGGTCCCAGATCCTGGTGCTCAGCGATCGCGCTGATGGAAGCGGTGGGCCCCTCGGCATCAATGCCACCACCACCTACATCCCGCCCCTGCTGGCCGTGGGGGCGGTGCACCACCATCTGCTCAATCTGGGCCTGCGGCTGCAGGCTTCCCTGGTGGTGGAAACGGCCCAGTGCTGGAGCACCCACCACCTCGCCTGCCTGATCGGGTATGGCGCCAGTGCCGTTTGCCCCTGGCTCACCTGGGAAACCAGCCGCCACTGGCTGGCCCAGCCCAAGGTGCAGACCAACATCGAGCGGGGTAAGTTGCCGGCCCTCACGCCGGATCTGGTGCAGGCCAATGTGCGCAAGGCCCTGGAAGATGGCCTGCGGAAGATCCTCTCCAAGATCGGCATTTCGCTGCTGGCCAGTTATCACGGCGCCCAGATCTTTGAGGCGATCGGCATCGGTGCCGATCTGATCGAGCAGGCTTTCAAGGGCACCACCAGCCGGGTGGCGGGCCTGAGCCTCAGCGAACTGGCCAGCGAAACCCTCAGCTTCCACGCCAAGGCCTATCCCGAGCTCAACCGCACCAAGCTCGAGTTCATGGGGTTTGTGCAGTACCGCACCGGCGGTGAATTCCATCTCAACAGCCCGGAGATGGCCAAGGCCCTCCATGCCGCCGTGGAGGCCGGCCCCGGCTACGACCACTTCACCACCTACAAGACGCTGCTGGAGAACAGGCCCGTTACCGCCCTGCGCGACCTGCTGGAGCTCCGGCCCGCCACCACGCCCCTGCCGATCGACCAGGTGGAGAGTGTGGAGAGCATCTGCGCCCGCTTCTGCACCGGTGGCATGAGCCTCGGCGCCCTCTCGCGGGAGGCCCATGAGGTGCTGGCGATCGCCATGAATCGCATCGGCGGCAAGAGCAACAGTGGCGAGGGCGGAGAAGACCCGGCCCGCTTCAAGCCGCTCCACGATGTCGACGAGGGGGGCCATTCCGGCACCCTGCCCACCATCAAGGGCCTGCGCAACGGCGACACCGCCTGCTCGGCGATCAAGCAGATCGCCTCCGGTCGTTTCGGGGTGACGCCGGAATACCTGCGCAGTGGCCGCCAGCTGGAGATCAAGGTGGCCCAGGGCGCCAAGCCCGGTGAAGGCGGGCAGCTGCCGGGCCCGAAGGTGGATCCCTACATCGCCTGGTTGCGCAACAGCAAGGCCGGCGTGGCCCTGATCTCGCCGCCGCCCCACCACGACATCTATTCGATTGAGGATCTGGCCCAGCTGATCCACGACCTGCACCAGGTGCATCCGGCCGCCAAGGTGAGCGTCAAGCTGGTGGCTGAGATCGGCATCGGCACGATCGCCGCCGGGGTGGCCAAGGCCAATGCCGATGTGATTCAGATCTCAGGCCATGACGGCGGTACGGGTGCCTCACCCCTGAGTTCGATCAAGCACGCCGGCAGCCCCTGGGAGCTGGGGCTTACCGAGGTGCACCGCTCGCTGCTGGAGA
>JBEINY010000013.1:0-35096 GCA_040377855.1 Prochloraceae cyanobacterium
AGGCCGTTGCGATCGCAACACGATGAACAGAAGAAATCGTGAAGATCACAGCTGCGGGCGTCCAGGCTGAGACCGATCCGACGCCTGCCACCACAAGGGTTTCAGCTCTCGCGCCCGCCCCTGGGGCCAACCGATGGCCCGGATCCGGGCCATGCACAAAGCCAACCAACCGTCAACGGCGCTGCATCCTGACCAAAAACCCGAGAGAATCCCCGACAACACCCGACCGTATTTCCATCGCGGTTGCTATCGCGGTTGACACCGCGGCTCTTCCGTCCACCCGCCTGCCGTCATGAAGCCCTGCATCCTGCTGATCGAAGACGACGGTGATATGCGTGACCTGGTGGCAGGCCACCTGGAGCACGGTGGTTTTGATGTGCAGCGGGCGGACGACGGCATCAAGGGCCAGGCCCTGGCCATGCAATACACCCCCGACGTGATCCTCCTGGATCTGATGCTGCCCAAGGTCGATGGCCTCACCCTCTGCCAGCGCCTGCGGCGTGATGAACGCACCGCCCGCATTCCGATCCTGATGATCACCGCCCTCGGCGGCACCAAGGACAAGGTGAGTGGCTTCAATTCTGGAGCTGACGACTACCTCACCAAGCCCTTTGACCTCGAGGAGCTCCTGGTGCGGGTCAAGGCCCTGTTGCGCCGTAGCGACCGCGCGCCGATCTCCACCAAGCACAGCGAAATCCTGAGCTACAGCGCCATCACCCTGGTGCCGGAGCGTTACGAGGCGATCTGGTTCGACCAGCCGGTGCGCCTCACCCACCTGGAGTTCGAGCTGCTCCACTGCCTGCTGCAGCGTCACGGCCAGACCGTGGCCCCCTCCCTGATCCTCAAGGAGGTCTGGGGATACGAGCCCGATGACGACATCGAAACGATCCGGGTTCACATCCGCCACCTGCGCACGAAGCTGGAACCGGATCCCCGCAAACCGCGCTTCATCAAAACCGTCTACGGAGCTGGCTACTGCCTGGAACTACCCACGGGAGACCAGCTCACCGCCCTGGAGACCGTGATCCGGGAGGCGAGGGAACGCCGTTCCCAGGCCGCCACCGACCCCGCCCCCACCGCCGCCAAGGCGCTCGAATCGATCAACGGTGGCATCGAAGCCGGTGCCAAAGCCCAGCCGGATCGCGTCAGCGCCTGACCCCTCCGAGATCGAGCAGGGCCACCTCCCAGGCAAGCCGGGGCTGCACATAGGCCCGAAGCTGCTGACGCAGCCGCTCCAGCCGCCGGAGGGGGGCAGGATCGAGATGCCCGGCCCAGAGCGCCCACTGCCACCAGTCGAGCAGCCAGAGCTGCTGCTCCACATCAAGGGCTTCCGTGAGATCCCTGGCCAGGGCCAGGGCCTCCAGGGGTTCCCTTGCACCGGTCCGCAGACGGTCTGCCAGGCCCTCAGGCAACTCCTGCCAATGGCGCCGATGGCGAAGCAGGGCCCCCGGGGAACCCGCCGCCAGGGCCAGGAGCTCCGCGGAATCCACCCCTGAACCCTCGACCTGGCGGTCGCCGGCCACCACCCGGGCCAACACCTCAAGGACGTCGGCCGGCTCAAGCCGCACGAACGGAATCTGCTGGCAGCGGGATCGAATGGTGCTCAGCAGCCGCTCCGGCATCGCCGTGATCAGGATCAGCAGGCCGGCACCGGGCTCCTCCAGGGTCTTGAGCAGGGCATTGGCAGCCCCTTCCGCCATCGCCTCCGCCTGTTCCAGAACCACCAGGCGGCGACTCGCCTCCACCGGGCGGTGCCCCAGAAAGCGGGAAACACCGCGGATCTGCTCAAGGCGCAACTGGGGCAAGGCTCTCCGGGCCAGGCCCTGCTCTTCGGCCTGGGACATCGGAATCAGCTGGCCCTGGTGCTGGTAGGTGGGCTCCACCCAGAGAAGATCTGGGTGATTGCCCTCCTTCAACCGCCGCCGCAGGACCTCAGAGCCGGCCGGGCCCGCGAGCACCCCCTCCAGGAAACGCAGGGCCGCCAGCCGTCGCCCGACACCATCGGCACCGGCGAACAGATAGGCGGGAGCAAGACGCTGCTGGGCGATCACCGCCTCCAGCAGGGTGACGGCACGCGGCTGACCGATCAGATCGGCAAACAGGCCGCTCATCGGTTGTCACCCTGGAGTCCCAGCTCAGGCGTCCGGGGCAGCGGCCCCCCGGCCCCTGCCCGTGCCCAGGCGATCAAGGCCTCCTGCAGCAAGGGGGCCACGGCATCGGCCGGCAAGCTTGCCTCGATCCTCCGCCAGCCGCGGCCTTCGGCCAACGCCTGAAAGCCTGCCGCCACCCGGGCCAGGAAGGCCTCACCCGCTGCCTCGATCCGATCGGCGGGACGATCACCCCGGCGTTGCAGGGCCAGGGCCGGCGGCAGGTCCAACCAGAGGGTCAGGTCGGGCTGGAGGCCGGCGGTGGCGATGCGCTCGAGCTGCTCGATCAAGGCCAGGGAAATCCCCCGCCCATACCCCTGGTAGGCCGCTGTTGACCCGGCGAAGCGATCACTCAGCACCCAGTCGCCCCGTGCCAATGCCGGGGCGATCACGGTGGCGACATGCTGGCAGCGGTCGGCGGCATAGAGGAGCAGTTCCGCCGGGGCACAGGGCGCCAGCTCCCCCGAGGACTGCAGCAGCAACTCCCGCAGGGAGCGGCCCAGGGGCGTGCCTCCGGGCTCTCGGGTGACCAGCAAGGCGGCCCCCGCAGGGATCAGGCCGCTGTCGGGCAGCCAACGGGCCAGGGAGGCCAATTGGGTGGTCTTGCCGCAGCCATCGATGCCCTCAAGCACCAGAAAGCGGCCGCGCTGCCTTGGAACGTCGTCCATCAGAAGCGGCGATGCACCGGGCCAATCTGCAGCAGCAGGGCATTCAGCACGACGGTGATCGAACTGGAGGCCATCAGCAGCGCCGCCAGGGGGGGAGACAGCAGGATCCCGAAACCAGGCAGCAGCACGCCGGCGGCGATCGGCAGCAGCACCAGGTTGTAACCGAACGCCCAGATCAGGTTCTGGCGCACCTTGCCCATGGTGCGTGCCGCCAGGTCAAAGGCCAGGGGCAAGGCCAGCAGCCGATCCCCCAGCACCACCAGATCAGCCGTGTCCTGGGCGATCTGGGTGCCCGAAGCAACGGCCACCCCAAGATCGGCGGCCGCCAGGGCAGGCGCGTCGTTGATGCCATCACCGACCATGGCCACCGGTCCGAGGCCCTGAAGCACCCGTAGCCGCTCCAGCTTCTGCTGCGGCAACAGCTCCCAGGCAAGGGCCTCTGGCGGCAGCTCCAGCAGCCGGCCCAGCGATTCCACCGGCAGCCGACGGTCGCCGCTCAGCAAGGCGAGACCAAGCCCTTGACGGCGCAGGGCCCTCACGGCGGCCAGGGCATCGGACCTGGGGGCGTCGGCCATGGCCACCAGCCCCAGCAACCGCTCGCCCTCAGCCACCGCCACCACCGTTGCCCCGGCCTCCTCCAACTGCTGCTGCCGCCGTCGAGCCGCCGCCGCCCGCTCGGGATGGGACACCAGCAGCTCCAGCAGCCAATCCAGTCTCCCGACCCGCAGCGCAGGGCCAGCGGATCCAACCCTGCCCTCCAGCCCCAGCCCCGGCCGGCTCTGCACCGCCTCGACAGGCAGCAGGGCCAGACCGCGGGCCTGGGCCTCCTCCTGGAGTGCCCGGGCCACAGGATGGCGGCTCTGCTGCTCCAGGCTGGCCGCCAGCTGGAGCAGGTGGTCGTCGATGCCGTCTCCTGGAACCAGAGGGGCGACGGCCGTGACCCGGGGGCTGCCGACCGTGAGGGTGCCGGTCTTGTCGAAGGCGACCGCACGCACCTGGGAGGCCATCTCGATGGCCTCACCGCTTCGGAACAGCAACCCCTCACGGGCAGCCAACCCCGCACCGACGGTGATCGCCGTGGGTGTCGCCAGACCGAGGGCACAGGGGCAGGCCACCACCAGCACCGCGATCGAAAGTTGCAGGGCCAGGGAGAGGGCGCTCTGGTCGGTGGACTGCAGCAACGCGGGCCAGAGATGGACCCCCCACTGCCACCAGAACCCGAAGGTGGCCAGGGAGAGCCCCATCACAATCCAGACGAAGCGACCGGCCACCTGATCGGCGAGTCCCTGGATCGGTGCCTTACTGGACTGGGCCTGCTCCACCAGGTGAATGATGCGGGCCACGGCACTGTCGGCCCCGCTGCGGCGCACCTCCAGCACCAAGGTGCCCTCGAGATTGAGGCAACCAGCAGCCACCTCGTCACCGGCAGCCACCGGCCTGGGCATCGATTCGCCGGTGAGGCTGGAGGCATCAAGGCTGGAGGTTCCCTCGAGCACAACCCCGTCCACAGGCACCCGATCACCGGCGAGGAGCTGGATGCGATCCGCAGGCCGGAGACCACCGGTCCGCACGGGCCTGGCCGTGCCGTCGGCACAGAGCAGAAGGGCCTGATCGGGCTGCAGAGCCGCCAGATCCTGCAGGGCCTTGCCGGTGCGGTAGCGGGCCCGTTCCTCGATGAAACGACCGAGCAGCACAAAGCCGAGCAGCATCACCGGCTCGTTGAAGAAGCAGGGCCAGCCCAGATGGGGCCAGAGGAATCCCACCAGGCTGGCGCCATAGGCACTGGCCATGCCGAGCCCCACCAGGCTGTCCATGGTGGGCATCCCGGCCAGCAGGGCCCGGGCCCCGTGCCAGAGGATCGGCCACCCCGGGCCGGCCAGGGCCACCGTGGCCACGAGGCCATGCACCCAGAGCTGGGCCAGCAGGGGCAGGGCGCCGTCACCATGGCCGGCGTGGACCTGGCGGGCATGGCTGAGGTGGCCGGCCCCCGAAACCAGCAGCAACAGCAGGGCCACCAGCAGCTGCTGCCATTGCTGCCACCAGCTGCGTTCCTGGCGCCGTTCCGCCATCGAAGCGCTGAATTCCTGATCGCCCCGGAGGCGGGCCGGATAGCCGACGGCCCCCAGGCTGGCCAGAACGGCCTCGAGCACCGGAGGATCCAGCTCGACCCAGGCGGTGCGCTGCAGCAGGTTGACGCTCACCTGATGGACACCGGGCTGCTGCGCGAGCCTTGCCTCGACGGTGCGAACGCAGCCACCACACCGCAGGCCCTCCAGCTCCAGCACGACTGCCTGCCGCTGGCTGCCGGCAGCGCCCGGGCGGGTCTCGGAGGGGAGGGGGGCAACAACCAAGGCAACGGGCCGGCAGCAGCCGCATCGGTTCCCCAGGCTAGGAAGCGCAGCCGGATCCATACCGTGCAGGTGGCCGCACCCCAACAAGAGCGACAGGCGCAGCAGCAACGCGGTTCCAGGGGTGAGGATGGGGGCACGCCTCCTCCAGCGCCGCGCCGTGCCCCGCAGTCAACGCAACGACAATTTCATCGACAAGAGCTTCACGGTGATGGCCGACCTGATCCTCAAGGTTCTCCCCACCAACCGACGGGCCAAGGAGGCCTTCGCCTACTACCGCGATGGCATGAGTGCCCAGGCAGATGGCGAATATGCCGAAGCCCTGGAGAACTACGAGGAGGCCTTGAAGCTGGAGGAGGATCCAAACGACCGGGCCTTCATTCTCTACAACATGGCCCTGGTATTTGCCAGCAACGGCGAACACGCCAAAGCCCTTGATTTCTATGGCCAGGCCCTCGATCTCAACAGCAAGATGCCCCAGGCCCTGAACAACATGGCCGTCATCCACCACCATCTCGGATCCATCGCTGAAGAGCGCGGCGACCGCGACGAAGCCGATCGCAGTTTTGATCTTGCCGCAGACTTCTGGGGGAAAGCGATCAGAATGGCCCCCAACAATTACATCGAAGCCCAGAACTGGCTCAAGACCAGCGGGCGAGGCAGCGTCGATGTCTATTTCTGAGTCAGGACCCCAGGCCAGCGGCCATCCCCCACAGGATCGCAACAGCAGGTCCTGAAGACCGGGGCGGGAAGCCTGGATCTGGGGCGAACCAGCATCCCCGCCCGAGGGGCGATCAGGCCCTGTCGTCGGCCGGGTTGACCCCGAGGGCTGCCACCAGGGCTTCCGTAACGGTGCCGGCCTCCAGAAGCTGCAGGTCCAGTCCGGCAGCCAGGCGCCCGAGACCGCTGCCCCGGGGCACCACAGCCCGCCGGAACCCGAGGCGCGCCGCCTCCTGCAATCGCAGCTCCAGCTGGCCCACGGGCCTCAGCTGACCTCCCAGGCCCAGTTCCCCCACCAGGACGGTGCCCGCCGGCAGGATCAGATCGCGGTAGCTGGCCACCACCGCAGCGGCCACCCCCAGGTCGGCAGCCGGTTCCTCCACCTGCAACCCGCCGGCCACGGCCAGATAGCAATCAAACCGGGAGAGCGGCAGGCCGAGGTGCTTCTCCAGCACCGCCAGGATTTGATGCAGACGGTTGGTGCCGATGCCGGTGGCGGTGCGACGCGGACTGGCATAGCTGGTGGTGCTCACCAGGGCCTGCAGTTCGACCACCAGGGAGCGGGTGCCCTCACAGGCCACGATCGTGGCCGTGCCCGCACTGGGCTCCTCGCTGCCCAGGAACAGCTCACTGGGGTTGCTCACCTCGGCCAGGCCGCGGCCCTGCATCTCGAACACCCCGAGCTCGTGGGTGGCTCCGAAGCGGTTCTTGACGGCCCTCAGCAGTCGGTGACTGGCAAAGCGATCACCCTCGAAGGTGAGCACCGCATCCACCAGATGCTCCAGCACCTTGGGTCCGGCCAGCAGCCCCTCCTTGGTGACGTGCCCCACCAGCAGCAGGGCCGTGTTCTGGCGCTTGGCGAGCCGTTGCAGGGCTGCCGCACATTCCCGCACCTGGGCCACCGAACCCGGGGCACTGGCGAGGTCCCCATCGTGCAGGGCCTGGATGCTGTCGATCACCGCCACGGCGGGCCGCAGGGCCTCCAGTTCCTGCAGCACCAGCTCCAGATCGGTTTCGGCCAGGAGCTGAAAGGACACCTCCGGCAGGAGCCCCGCGGAAGCGCCGGGATCAGCCATGGCATCCGACGCGCCCGGCGCTTCCGCGGTCATCTCCAGCCGCCGCCAGCGGAGCCGCACCTGCTGGGCCGATTCCTCCGCGCTGACATAGAGCACCGAGGTGGCCGCGGCCATCGCCTGGGCGCTCTGGAGCAGCAGGGTCGACTTGCCGATGCCAGGGTCGCCTCCCAGCAACACCAGGGATCCGGGCACGAGGCCACCGCCGAGCACCCGATCCAGCTCTCCGTAGCCACTGGAGAGGCGTTCGAGGGGACGATCGCTGAGGCTGGCGATCGGCTCGGAACGACGGGCCCGCGGCGGCTCCAGCGCCTGGTCGGAGGGCACCACCGCCCGGCGCCGACGCTGGTCCGGGGCCGGCGCGGTCTGCTCCACCAGACTGTTCCAGCTGCCGCAGCTGGCGCACCGCCCAAAGAACTGCCGGGTCTGGGCACCGCAGCTCTGGCAGACGTACGAGGAGGTGGAACGGGCCAATTTGTATGAAGAATGGTGGCTCTGGGTAAACCTTTAGGCCTTTCGGCCCTTTCAGTGGAGCGATCGACCCCATCCTCTGCGACGTCCTGCCGCGATGACGGCTTCAGCCACCGCCAAAGAAACCATCCTGGTCGTCGACGACGAAGCCAGCATCCGCAGAATCCTGGAAACGCGCCTGTCGATGATCGGCTACCAGGTGGTCACCGCCTGTGACGGCGTCGAAGCCCTGGAAGCCTTCCATCGCATCGCCCCCGACCTGGTGGTGCTCGACGTGATGATGCCCCGCCTCGACGGCTACGGCGTCTGCCAGGAGCTCCGCAAGGAATCCGACGTTCCGATCGTCATGCTCACCGCCCTGGGGGATGTGGCCGACCGGATCACGGGCCTGGAGCTCGGAGCCGACGACTACGTGGTGAAACCCTTCAGCCCCAAGGAGCTGGAGGCCCGCATCCGGTGCGTGCTGCGCCGGGTCGAGAAGGAGCAGGTGGCCGGCATCCCGAACTCCGGGGTGATTCAGGTGGCCGACCTGCGGATCGACACCAACAAGCGTCAGGTGTACCGGGGTGAAGAACGGATCCGCCTGACCGGCATGGAGTTCAGCCTGCTCGAACTGCTGGTGAGCCGCTCCGGAGAACCCTTCAGTCGGGGCGAGATTCTCAAGGAGGTGTGGGGCTACACCCCCGAGCGTCATGTCGACACCCGGGTGGTGGATGTTCATATCTCCCGTTTGCGCTCCAAACTGGAGGACGATCCGGCCAACCCCGAGCTGATCCTCACCGCCCGCGGCACCGGTTACCTGTTCCAGCGCATTGTCGATTCCCTTGCCTCCGAAGGAGCCTGAGTTCTCACCCCGCGGCAGCCGCCGCCAGCGTCCCAGCCGCGCCATGCGCAGGCTGGTGATCTGGTATCGCCGCAATGCCGCCGTCACCAGCCTGGTGGACACGGCCACAACCGCCGCCAGCACCGCTGGAACCATGGCCGGATCCGTGATGTCGGGTGCCGGCACGATGGCCGGAGCAGCCGGCAGCGTGGCGGGAAGTGTGGCTGGATCCGTGGCCGGAGCGGCAGGCTCGATGGCGAGCACGGTGCTGCAGCCCCTGGTGTTCGACCCGTTGCGTCGCCTGCAGAAGGGGCTCGACGACAACGACGGCAGCATCGATGACGCCCAGCGGCTCTGGGTTGCGGTTGACGGCATGGGCGGCGACCACGCCCCGGGACCGATTCTTGAGGGCTGCCTGCGGGCCGTGGAGCTGCTGCCCCTGCGCATCCGCTTCGTGGGGGAACCGGAGAGGATCTCGGCCGCCTGCGCCGCCATGGGCCTGGAGGAGCTGCTGGAACAGGCCACTGGAGCCGGTCGGATTCAGATCGTGGCCAGCGGCCCCTCGGTGGGCATGGACGAGGAGGCGACCGTGGTGCGGCGCAAGCGCGACGCCAGCATCAACGTGGCCATGGATCTGGTCAAGAACGGGCAGGCGATGGCCGTGTACTCCGCCGGCAATTCCGGAGCGGTGATGGCATCGGCGATCTTCCGACTCGGCCGGCTGCCGGGCATCGAGCGCCCGGCGATCGGGGCCCTGTTCCCCACCAAGGATCCAAGCCAGCAGGTGCTGGTGCTGGATGTGGGCGCCAACATGGACTGCAAACCGAGCTACCTGCACCAGTTCGCCCTGCTGGGCAACATCTACAGCCGCGACGTGCTGCAGGTCCCCACCCCTCGCATCGGCCTGCTCAACATCGGTGAGGAGGAATGCAAGGGCAACGACCTGGCCCTGCGCAGCCATCCGCTCCTGGCCGCCGAGGAGCGCTTCCTGTTCGCCGGCAACTGCGAAGGTCGTGATGTGCTGTCCGGCGACTTCGACGTGGTGGTGTGCGACGGCTTCACCGGCAACGTGTTGCTGAAATTCCTGGAATCGGTGGGCAGCGTGCTGCTCGACGTGCTCAAGGCGGAGCTGCCCCGGGGTCGCCGCGGCAAGGTGGGCTCCGCCTTTCTGATGAGCAACCTGCGCCGGATCAAGAAGCGCCTCGACCACGCCGAGCACGGTGGTGCCCTGCTGCTGGGGGTGGATGGCATCTGCGTGATCGGCCATGGCAGCAGCAAGGCGCTGTCGGTGGTCAGTGCCCTGCGCCTGGCCCACTCCGCGGCCAGCCATGGCGTGATGGAGAACCTGCACTCCCTCAGCGACCAGACCGTGGGAGCCGCCGCCGCCAGCCCCTCCTGAACCAGCGATCCCTTCAGCGACGACGGCCGATCGGGCGCCTGTGATTGACTGACCTTCAACTGGGGCTGTTCTGGTGTCGCTGTCGCTCGGCCATCTGGGAGCTGGCATGGCCCTGGTGGGTTGCGGCAGCGGCCTGCCAGCGGTCAGCATCAGCAACGACCAGCTCAGCGAACGGGTCGACACCAACGACGAATGGATCCGCAGCCGTACCGGCATCGGAGCCAGGCGGGTGGCCGGCCCCGATGAATCCCTCACCAGCCTGTCCCTGAAGGCAGCCCGGGGGGCCCTGGCCCACGCCGGCTGGGATCCGGCCGACCTCGACCTGGTGCTGCTGGCCACCTCCAGCCCCGACGATCTGTTCGGTTCAGCGCCGCGGATCCAGGGGGCCCTGGGGGCCGTGAATGCGGTGGCCTTCGACCTCACCGCCGCCTGCAGCGGCTTTCTGTTCGCCCTGGTGACCGCCGGTCAGTACATCCGCAGCGGCACCGTGCGCCGGGCCCTGGTGATCGGTGCCGACCAGCTGAGCCGCTGGGTCGACTGGAACGACCGGCGCACCTGTGTGCTGTTCGGCGACGGAGCCGCCGCTCTGGCGGTCGAAGCCTGTCCGCTGGCCAACGATGGGCTGGTGGGCTTCCGACTGCACTCCGATGGGCGGCGCGGCGATTCCCTCACCCTGAACCAGATCGAGCAGCGCACCCCCCTGGTGGGTGCGCTCGAGGCCCAGGTCGGGGGATTCACCCCGATCCGGATGAACGGGCAGGAGGTGTTCAAGTTCGCCGTGCGCGAAGTGCCGGCGGTGTTACGGGAGCTGCTGGAGGCC
Organism: Prochloraceae cyanobacterium; assembly: GCA_040377855.1. Classification (GTDB taxonomy): domain Bacteria; phylum Cyanobacteriota; class Cyanobacteriia; order PCC-6307; family Cyanobiaceae; genus CAIXOZ01. Next base: position 10,470 of record JBEINY010000013.1, read on the forward strand.
ACGGGCACCGACGCCGCCGATCTCGATTGGCTGCTGCTGCACCAGGCCAACCAGCGCATCCTGGATTCGGTGGCCGAACGGTTCGGCATCCCCCCGGAACGGGTGCTGAGCAATCTGGTGCACTACGGCAACACCTCAGCCGCCACGATTCCCCTGATGCTGGATGAGGCGGTGCGCGACGGGCGCGTGCAGCCAGGGCATCTGCTGGGCTGCAGTGGTTTCGGGGCCGGCCTCAGCTGGGGTGCGGCCCTGCTCCGATGGCAAGGGCCCGACAGCGGCAACCGGGCGTAGGACCCTCCATGGATGGGGGCCTGCGAGGGGGCTTTGGTGAGGGCTTTGGCGATGACATGGGACGGAGGGATCGAGGATCTTCCGGCCACCGCCTAATCTCCAGCCGATTCGAAGGAAGAGTGCGCCATGGGCATTGCCTGGGTGTTCCCCGGTCAGGGGTCGCAGGTCCTCGGCATGGCCGCCGCGGTGCTGGAGCTGCCAGGAGCCCGGGAGCGCTTTGCCCGGGCCTCCGACCTCCTCAACCGTGATCTGCTCGCCATCTGTGCAGGTGAAAACCTCACGGAAGCCGGCGAACCGAGCGATCTCAACGACACCCGGAACACCCAGCCGGCGCTGTTCGTGATCGAGAGCCTTCTGGTCGATGCCCTCAAGGCCCAGGGCCGCAGCGCCACCGTCGTGGCCGGCCACAGCCTTGGCGAACTGGTGGCCCTCTACGCCGCCGATGTCTTTGACCTGGACACCGGCCTCACCCTGATGCGGGAACGCAGCACCCTGATGGCCCAGGCCGGTGGTGGGGCGATGACGGCCGTGCTCGGCTTCGATCGGAGCGAACTGGATGCCCTGGTGGCGGCCCAGGGCGATGTGGTGATCGCCAACGACAACAGCAGCGCCCAGGTGGTGCTGTCCGGAACGCCGGAGGCCGTGGCTGCCGTCGCCGCAGCCCTGCCCTGCAAACGGGCCGTGCCCTTGGCCGTGTCCGGCGCATTTCACTCCCCGTTCATGGCCGAGGCGGCCGCGGCCTTCGCCGCCCTGCTGGAGCCGATCACCTTCGCCGATGCCTCGGTACCGGTGCTGAGCAACACCGATCCGAGCCCCTGCCGCGATGGGGCCACCCTCAAGACCCGGCTCGTGAACCAGATGACCACGGGCGTGCGCTGGCGGGAAACGATGGAGGAGCTCGAGCGTTCCGGCATCACCACCGCCGTGGAAATCGGGCCCGGCAATGTGCTGAGCGGTCTGATCAAGCGCAGCTGCCCTGGGATCAGCCCGGCCAGGATCGCCGGCGCCACCGACCTGGGCCTGTGAGCGATCCAATCCCCAACGCCACGCCCTCCCGCCGCGGAACGGTGCGGCGCATGCTGCGGCGGCGCCGCAAACCCACTCCCCCTCCTGGGCTGCTCACCCCCAGGCCCAGCCTCACCTACCGGCTGATCAGCTATCTGCTGGTCTTTCCGATCTACCGCCTGCTGTTCCGCGGCCGAACCGCCGGCAACGCCAACGTGCCCATGGACGGGGCCCTGGTGGTGGTGGCCAACCATGGCTCCCACCTCGATCCCCCGTTGCTGGGCCATGCCCTCGGTCGTCCAGTGGCCTTCATGGCCAAGGCCGAACTGTTTCGGGTGCCGATCCTCGGGCCGATCATTCGTGCCTGCGGCGCTTACCCGGTGGCCAGGGGTGCCAGCGATCGGGAAGCGATCCGCACCGCCACCGACCGCCTGCTGGAGGGCTGGGCCACCGGCGTGTTCATCGATGGGACCCGCCAGGCCAACGGTCGGGTGAATGACCCGCAGCCTGGGGCTGCCCTGCTCGCCGCCCGCGCCGGCGTGCCCCTGCTGCCGGTGGCGATCGTGAACAGCCACCGGGCCATGGGAACCGGCCAGCGTTGGATGCGGCTCGTGCCGATCCACATCCGCATCGGCACCCCGATCCCTCCACCGGCCTCCCGCCGTCGTCCAGACCTGGATGCGGTGACCGCTGAGGCCCAGCGTCAGATCAATGGCCTGCTCGATCAGGGCCTCCTGCCCCCCGGGCAGGAGCCTGCTGCCCGTCCAGCCATCCCCTGAGATCCCGGCCGGTCACGACCCAGACCATCGCTCGGACGCCATCGCCCCAGACCTTGCCGATCTCTTCGGCATGGCAGCGATCGCCGCAGGGCACCGACACGGGCGTCAGGGCAATGCCGCGACTACCGGCCACGATCCGACCGATCAGAAGGGCCCGATCCATGTGATCGCTGCTGGTCACCAGCAGCACATGACGCACCTGCGCCTGCTTCAGCTCATCCACCAGGGAGGTGAAGTTGGTCAGGGTGTCGTGGGCGCGGTAATCGAGCTGCACCTGATGGCGATCGATACCCTGCCGCTGAAACAACCAGCGGGCGTATTCCGGATTGCTTCCACCGCTCACCACCACCGGCAGACCGTCGGCGCTGGCCAGGCGGGCGGCCAGCCGCTCGCGATCGACATCACCACCAAGCACCAGGATCAACTGGGGAGGGGGCACCGGAGTCAGCAACCAGGAGCGTGACAGCCAGAGCAGACTGCCGGCGGCAGCCAGGGCCAGCAGCCCCTTCCAGGGCACCAGCCGCGCCAAGGGGCCCCGTCGCCGGCGCGGGGCGGCCTTGGGGCGCCGGCGCGACCCGGCCCGCGCTGGAGCGGGCGGCGGTGCAGCCGCCAGCCGGCGACGGCCCTGGGCAGAAGCAACCGGCCTGGATCGCTCGGAGCGGGAGGGGGGCACCATCAACCGCTCTCCACCGGACTGGTGGGGTAATTGGGCAGCACGGTCTGCCAGGGTGCCGCCTGGCCGGCGGCGGCCGCCGCCTGGCTGCGGCGCAGGAGCTCGCGGCAATCCGCCTCAGGGTCCTGGATGACAGCAACCTGCGCGCCGGCGGGCAAGGGCTCGTCCGGGGGATAGAGCCGGGGGGCGATCTGCTCGACGGCGAACCGGGAAGCCCCAGCCTGCGGAGACTGAACGCCGTAAAGACCCGCCACGGTGCCCCTCCTGGGCAGGGCCTGACAGATCCAGAACGGATCGCAACCTGCCGGCGCCAGCCTGGAAGCCATCAGCAGGAAACTGCCCACGCCATCCAGGGGCACCTGCAGCTGCTGGGCAAGGGTTCTGGCCATCACCACCGTCAAACGGGTGCTGGTGAACCCACCGGGGCCGGTGGCCACCGCCAGGCGTCCCAGCTGGGGCCACTGGTCTGCCGGCAGCACCGTTTCGACGCAGGCCAGCAGCGCACCCGACAGGGAGCGCCCCAGGTCGAAGTGGACCAGACGGAGTTCCCCCTCAGGCTCGCCGAGGGGTTGTAGGCCCAATCCCAGGCCGTCGCCGGAGCTGTGCAGCGCCAGGAGCCAGCGGGGGGAGGGCGGCATCAGGATCGGCAATCAGCGGGGGAGGGGAGCACCGGGCCGCAGGGCCAACCAGCGACCTTGATCGGCCTGAAAGCTGGCGCAGGCCCTCACATCCCATTCCACACCCACGCCACCGGCGGGCAGGTCCAGCACCTGGACATGGATGCGGGGCTGATCGGGCACGATGTCGGGAACCTGGCAGAGATGGGGCACGCCATGCTGACGCTCAACAGCGTGGTAGGCCTGACAGCGGTCGACCCAGTGGCAATCCACGCAGATGCACATGCCACCGAGCCCCGGAGACGCCGCCATTCTGGGCCGCCAGCCCACTGACGACCAGGCCCCCCTGGGGCAGAGTCGCGACGGGCCCCTGCCGTTGGCCCTGCCCCTGGATCTGCATGCCGCCAGGGATCAGCTCTGGAGGGCCCTGCGGCCGGAACGCTGGCCCCTGCCCCCCAGCGGCTTTCCGCCGGGCACGGCCCTGGTGGGTGGTGCCGTGCGCGATGGGCTCCTGGGCCGGCTCGGGGAGACCCCTGATCTCGACCTGGTGGTGGATGGCGATGCGATCGCCCTCTGCCGCAGCCTGCAGCAGCAGCATGGGGGCGCCTGCGTGGTGCTCGATGCGGAGCGCTGCATGGCGCGGCTTGTGCTGCGGGGATGGAGTCTCGACCTGGCCCGGATGGAACCGGGCGGTCTCATCGGGGACCTGGCCCGGCGGGATTACACGATCAATGCCATGGCCCTGCCCCTGGCGATGGAGCAGCCCCTGGTCGATCCCCACGGGGCCCTGGCCCATCTGGCAGCCGGGGAACTGGTGGCGATCTCGGAAGCCAACCTGCTCGATGACCCCCTGAGGCTGCTGCGGGGGGTGCGGCTGGCCAGCGAACTGGCCATGGATCTCGAACCCCGCAGCACCGTCTGGGTTGAACGCCACCGGGATCGGCTGCGGACCGTGGCTCCGGAACGGGTGCTGGCTGAACTCTGGAAACTGGCGACGACCCCCCTCGGCCACCGCGGCCTGGGCGTGGCCCTGGAGACGGGGCTCCTGACCCCTTGGCTGGCTCCGCACCCAAGCCAGCCACCGGCGGCGTTGCTGGCCCTGCTGAGCCCGGAGCGGGCCCGGGCCCTCAGCCTTTCCGAGGACGAGGAGCGCCATGCCCTGCCCTTGGCCAGGCTGGCCGCCCTGCTGCGGCCGGAAGGCCTGGCGCAGCTGCGCTCAAGCCGGCAACTGCAGCAAGGTTGTGCCCGGCTGCGGCCGTGGCAGCAACGCCTCACCCTGGATGCGAGCCCCGGGAACCCACCGGCCGATTCACCCCCACCGAACGATCCAGCCACCCCTACCGACCCGGAGACGCTGGATGAACGGGAACGGCTGGCCCTGCATCGCACCCTGGAGCACGATCTGCCGGCCTTGCTGCTTCAGCTGCCCCTCGAGCAAGCCCGCCGCTGGCTGCAGCGCTGGCGCAACAGCGCCGATCCGCTCTTCCATCCCCGATCGCCTCTCAATGGTGCGGATCTGCAGCAGAGCCTGGGACTCAAACCCTCTCCTCGCCTGGGTCAACTCCTCGATCACCTGATGCGGGAACGGGCCTTCGGTCGAATCCAGGGGCGGGAGGAGGCCCTGGGGCAGGCCCGGCTATGGATAGATAAAGGGTCCGTGAGCCAGAAAGGTTGAAGGCGACATGATTAAATTTGAAAGCTTGGGCGTGATTCACGGCCGGATTGCGATTAACCATCAATCGGGCGCCAGCTGAGTTTTCCTGATTCTTTCCCCTTCCCACTCTTTCCCATGAGCATTCGTCTCTACGTTGGCAACCTGCCTCAGACCTTCGATGCCAAGGAGCTCGAAGCCCTGTTCAGCGCTGTCGGGGAAGGGGTGCGTTTCAAGGCGGTGAATGACCGGGAAACCGGGGTCTGTCGCGGTTTCGGCTTTGCCAACGTCGAGGACCAGAAGTTGGCCGAGACGGTGATCGAGCAGCTCAACGGCCGCGAATTCGGCGGCAGCACCCTGCGCATCGAGATTTCCGAGCGCCGTGACAGCCGCCCCACCACTGGCGATCGTCGGGGTGCGACCGGCGGCGGCCAGGGCGCCCCGGCGGCCCGCAAGGCGGTCAACAAGGTGGTTCATACCGACACCGTTGACAACGAAGCCCCCGATCCCCGCTGGGCCGGCGAACTGTCGAAGCTCAAGTCGCTGCTGGCGAACCAGAAGGCAGCGGTCTGAACGAGATCCCGGCCAATCCTGAAGTGATGCCGTCGCAGTGCCGGGAGGAAACCTGGCACTGGCGTGACCAGCCGATCCGGCTGACCCGCTGCGACGGGCCCGCCGGTTCCCTTGAAACGGTGCTCCTGGTGCATGGCTTCGGGGCCAGCCGCCGCCATTGGCGCCATACCCTGCCGGCCCTGGCCGAGGACGCCGAGGTGATCGCCCTCGACCTGCTCGGCTTCGGGCTCAGCGGCAAGCCAGCCTCACGCCTGGATGGGGAACCGCCGCGTCCTGGAAGTGTGCGCTACGGCATCGACCTCTGGGCCCATCAGGTGATGGATGCGGCCCGCGCCCTGGCAACCCCTGGCCGAAGGCTGCACCTGGTTGGTAATTCCATCGGCGCCGTGGTGGCCCTGCGGGCCGCCGGCCTCCTGGCCGAGGCCCATCAACCGCCGGCCCAGGTGATCCTGATCGATTGTGCCCTCCGCACCCTGGATGACAAACAGCTGGCGGCCAAGCCCCCCTGGGCCCAGGCCTCAAGACCCCTGCTCAAGGCCCTGGTGCGCCAGCGCTGGCTGATCGCCCCCCTGTTCCGCCTGCTAGCCAAGCCGGCCCAGATCAGGGCCGTGCTCCAACAGGCCTATCCAAGCGGGGGCGGCATCGATCCGGAGCTGATCAGCCTTCTGCATGAGCCCAGTCAGGAACCGGGTGCTGTGGAGAGCTTCCGAGGCTTCATCAATCTGTTTAACGACCACCTCGCCCCCGAGCTGCTCGAGCACCTGACGGTGCCGGTGCGGATGATCTGGGGCGAAGAGGATCCCTGGGAAGACGTCAACGAGGCGCGCCGCTGGGCAGCCACCTATCCCTGCATCCAGGAACTGGAGGTACTGAGCAGCCTGGGCCACTGCCCCCACGATGAGGCCCCAGAACGGGTGAACCCGATTCTGCGGCGCTGGCTCCATTGCCCCGACGGCATTCAGGCCGTTCCGGACGACAGCCCTGGAACCGGCCTGGGCAGCGATCGAGATCCTGCACCAGGGACCTAGACCAGCTCCACGGGTTCAGGCCGCCAACCCACGATCAGGAGATGCCTCTGATCGTGCTTCAGCGCACCTGGGCGGCGACGTAGGAGAAGGGCAGATCGAGAAATTTGCCGGTGCGGGGCACGTAGGCGCGGTTGTTGAAGACGTCGTAATCAAGCCGTTCAATCGCATCGAGAATGCCTCGATAGAGACGCAGCGACGCCCAGACCGGCCAACGGGCATCCGCCGCAAGCCAGCGAACCCCCGCTTCAGAGCGCGCAAACCAATCCCGGGCACGCTCCAGCTGAAAGGCCATCAGGGCCCGCCAGTTGTCGTTGCAGACGCCGGCCATCAGATCGGCCTCGCTGTAACCGAAGCGCTGCAGATCCTCAATCGGCAGGTAGATCCGACCACGGCCCCGATCTTCTCCCACATCGCGAAGAATGTTGGTGAGCTGGTTGGCGATCCCGAGGGCCACCGCCGCTTCGGAGGTGTCCGGCCGTGCACTCCAGGGGGCCGTGGTGTAAGCAGGATCAACGCCCATCACCTCCTGGGTCATCAGGCCCACGGTGCCGGCGACCCGGTAGCAGTAGAGCTCAAGGTCGGAGAACGTGCCGTAGCGGGTCTGGTGAAGATCCATCCGCATGCCCTCGATCATGTCGAGGTAAGGCTGGAGTGGCTGGGGATAGCGCTCCAGGGTATCGACCATGACGCGGTCGAGGCCATCGCGCACGGTGCCCCGGAACAGGGCCCTGGTGCGCTCTTCCCAGGCATCGAGACGGGCCGCCAACTCATCGACGGGCCTGGCCATGGCCTCGGGGCTGTCCATCAGTTCATCGGTGCGACGGCACCAGACGTAGATCGCCCAGATCGCCCGGCGCTTGGCCGGGGGCATCAGCAGGGTGCCGAGGTAAAAGGTCTTGGCCCACTCGGCGGTTTCCCGTCGACAGGCCTCGAAGGCCTCCTCGAGGCTGGGGATGATTGCCGGCGAGTCCACCGCCACGGCGCTCATGCTCCCCTGCCGGCCGCAGCCCCGGCGATGCCGGACTCGGCGATGGCATTGGCACACTGCTTGCCGCTGAGCACCGCGCCTTCCATCGAGGCCAGATAACGCTGCATGGTGTAGCAACCAGCCAGGAAGAAATTGGGAATCGGCGACGCCTGATCCGGGCGGATCGCCTGGCAGCCAGGCACCGTCTTATAGACGGAAAGCGGGGTCTTGACCACGATCGATTTGCGCAGCCGGGCCTGATCGTCACCGGTGAAATGCATCGGGAACAGGCGCTCGAGCTCTCCCATGGTGGCCGCCACGATCTCCTCATCCGGCCGACCGATCCAGTCCTTGGCGGGAGCAAACACCAGCTCAAGCATCGAGCGATTGGGATCCTCGTACTCGCGGCAGGTGTTGCTCATGTCTGCATAGACACTCAGCAAAGGACTGCGGCTGAACAACAGGTGATCGATGGCGGTGAGCTTTCGATCGAACCAGAGATGAATGTTGATGACGGGCACACCGTTCAACCCATCCAGCTTCTTGAAATAGGGAATCTGCTTCCAGGCCTCCGGCAGCAGCAGCTTGAAAGGGTCCACCGGCATTGCGCTGACATAGGCATCTGCATGAAGCGTGTGACCCTCCCTGCCCTTGATACCGCCGATGCGGAACCCACTGACCCTGCCGTCATCGCTGAGCTCAATCTCCCGCAGGGGGGAATCCAGGTGCACTTCTCCACCCCTGGCGGTGACGTAATCAACGATCGGCTGGCAGAGGCGTTCAGGCGGATTGCCGTCAAGAAACGCCATCTTTGATCCATCGGATTCCTGGAGAAAACGATTGAGAGCCGTCAGAACGACGGTGCTGCTGATTTCATCGGGGTCGATGAAGTTCAGGGCCTTTGCCATGGCGATAAACACCTCGTCATTAACCCGGTCGGGAATGCTATGAAGCTTCAACCATTCAGTCCAGGAATATTGATCACATTCTTCGACATAACTCTGCCCGCGAAGCATTGCTGGCACGAGGCCGAGCCCGAAGGCAATCTTTTCGGGCCAGGTGAGCATGTCGTTGTTGCCCAGGATCGCCGCCACGCCATTGAAGGGGGCCGGCAGGTCCGGGAAATCAAAACGGCTGTAGGTACCAGGAGTTTCCTTCTGGTTAAAGATCATCGAGTGGGACTTCCACTGCAGCCGGTCCTCGATGTTCAGCTCCTTGAAGAGCTGGCGCATGTTGCGGTAGGCGCCGAAAAAGATGTGCAGCCCAGTTTCATACCAATCACCGTCGTCGTCCTGCCAGGCCGCCACCTTGCCGCCCAGCACATCCCTGGCCTCCACAACGATCGGGGTGTGGCCCGCATCGCTGAGATATTTCGCGCAGGAGAGGCCGGCCAGCCCGGCTCCGGCGATGGCGACGCGCATGGAGCACCCAGAATCAGTAGCAACCTTAAAGGTCTTCCTGCAGCAGCGGGACCCCGGCCAGACGGCAGGGAGCAGCGGATCGCCCCGTGATCGCCGGCGATCCGGGCCGCCGCCAAGGCGGCGCTGCGCCCGGACGGTGCCCGTGGTTCCTACAGTGGGACGGCACTCGATGCAGTTCAGGATCGCCCTTCGGCGCTTCGACCGCCCCTGCCTCGATCCCGCCCTCTGCCCGCCACCGGCGCAGCTGACCCTTCCCCTCGCCGCTGGCGCCTGCCGCGATGGCTGACACCCTGCTCAAGTGCACCACCCGTCACATCCGGCTGTTCACAGCCCGGGTTGAGGGGGCCGATCTGGTGCAGGACCCCGGGCAACTGACCCTGGACCTCGATCCTGACAATGAATTCCTCTGGGACGACGGCAACGTCGAAGCCGTTCAGAGCCGCTTCCGCGACCTGGTCGACTCCTTTGCCGGTGCCGAACTGAGCGAGTACAACCTGCGCCGGATCGGATCGGAGCTCGAGGGCGTCATCCGCCAGCGCCTGCAGGCCGGTCAGCTCCGCTACAACCCCGCCGCCCGGGTGCTCAACTACTCCATGGGCCTGCCGCGCACTCCCGACACCTGATGACCCGCAGTCGCTTCAGCCGTGGCGCCGATCCAGGCGACAGCCAGCGCCGAGGAAACTGGGGCCCAGGAGACGAAAACAGGGGCAGCTACAGCTTCCGCCGCGGGACTGATGCGGGACGAGCTGGCCGCGGGCGTGGGAACGGTTACGGACCCGAGGACGGCGATCCGGACGACCTCGAATCGATGTCCTCGACAGCCAGGGCCTACCGGGCCAGCTTGGGCCAGGACAGAACCGATCGCGGCGACCCCCGCGGCAATCCCCGCTACGCCCCCCGCGATGACGGGCCGGGTGGGCGCAACCGACCTGGCCGCGGTGGTGGCGAAGGCGGGCGGGGTGGCAACGGCCCTGGCCCCGGGGGCCCGGGTGGCGGCAAGCCCCTGCCCTTCAGTGTCAACCAGGTGGCTGTGCTCGCCGGCGTTCTGGTGGTGGGCATCGGCATCGGCACCGCCATCTCCAGCACCACCCAGGGCAACCAGGGCAACATCGCCAGCAGCCAGCAGCTGGACATGGCCGTGGCCGATCCCGAGTTCTGCAAGCAGTGGGGCGCCAGTGCCTTCGTCATGGACGTGCAGATGTACACGACCATGAATCCCTCCACCAGCTTCGTGACCCAGCCGAAACTCCAGCCGGGTTGCGTGATCCGCCGGGAGAACTGGTCGGTGCTGGAGAAGGAAGGGGCGATCACCTCCGAGCAGATGCGCCAGTGCAAGCAGCGCATGAACACCTTCGCCTATACGGGCTCGGTCAAGGACAAGCCCCAGGTGCGCTGCGTCTACCAGACCGACATCGTCGACAACAAGTTCCAGACCAAGGGCGTGGCCGACGACACCGTCGGGGTGACCCCGGAAGCCGATCAGTTCTGAACCCTGGCAGCTGCCCAAGGCCCACGGGGGATGCCCCCCTCAGGCCGCGGGCAGATCAGCGGAAGCCTGCGACTGGCGCTGGGGCTGGCGCAGGGGGCTGTCGGGACTGGCGAACACCGGCAGCACCTCCTTGCGGAACGCATCAGCGGCCCGGGAGCAGTAGCGGGCGGGATGGGTGATCAGCTTCAACTGACGCCTCACCTGCAGATCCACCAGGGCCGGCCGATGCAGGCTGCCCGCCGACAGCTCCCGCTCGATCGAGACCACCGGCAGGAAGGCGGCGCCAAGGCCCGACTGGACGGCGTTCTTGATCGCCTCAAACGAATTGAGCTCCATCTCGATCTTGAGGCGGCCGACATCAAGGCCGGAACGGCCCAGGAGCTGGTCCACCATCTTTCGGGTCGTCGACTGGGCGTCGAGGCAGACAAATCCAAGCCGGTAGAGATCTTCCTTACTCAGTTCCGGCAGGCGGGCCAGGGGGTGCTTCGGTGGCAGCACCAGCGCCAGCTCATCGCTCGCGTAGGGCACCGCCAGCAACAGGTCGGCCAGTTCGGTCGGCAGTTCGCCGCCGATGATCGCCAGGTCGATCTGGCCATTGGCCACGCTCCAGCCGGTGCGGCGGGTGCTGTGCACCTGGAGCTGCACCGCCACATCGGGATACTTCTGCCGGAAGAGGCCGATCATCCGCGGCATCAGATAGGTGCCGGTGGTCTGGCTGGCGCCGACGATCAGGGAGCCACCCCGGAGGTTGTGGAGATCATCCAGGGCCCGGCAGGCCTCCTGGCACTGGCTCAGGATCCGGTCGCAATAACTGAGCAGTAGGTGGCCTGCCTCGGTGAGCTGGGCCTTGCGACCACCCCGATCGAACAGGGAGACATCCAGCTGCTTCTCCAGATTCTGGATCTGCAGGCTCACCGCCGGCTGGGTGACGTAAAGGCTGTCAGCGGCCTTCTTGAAGCTGCCCTCGCTGGCAATGGCACGCAGGATGCGGAGCTGATCGAGGGTGAACGGCAGATCAGCCATGGGGTGTCCGAGGGACTGATCCGGCTGGGGAACAGAACTCTAGGGGGAGATCGCCGTTCGCCAGAATCCAGCCCGGCTCCATGCCGCCGTCCAACCTGAGGCTTCGCCCCATGGCCCCCCTGGCCCCTGCCCACGCCTCCGCCCTGACGGGCTCCCTGGGCGGCGAGCACCACAGCAGCCTGGTGATGCTGGCGCTGCTGCTTGGGTTCGCAGTGATCCACAGCGGTGGCGCCTCCCTGCGCCCCTGGGGGGCCGAACGGATCGGGGAACGGGCCTGGCGGCTGCTGTTCGCCGCCGTGAGCATCCCGTCGGCGGTGGTGGTGATCGGCTACTTCCTGGCCCATCGCTACGACGGGGTCCGGCTCTGGAATCTGCAGGATCAGCCCTGGATCGAACCGGTGGTCTGGGTGGGCACGGCCATCAGCTTTTTCTTCCTCTACCCCGCCACCTACAACCTGCTGGAAATCCCGGCGGTGCTCCAGCCCCGGGTGCGGCTCTACGCCGAGGGGATCATCCGGGTCAGCCGCCATCCCCAGGCGGTGGGCCAGGTGATTTGGTGCGCCACCCACCTGCTCTGGATCGGCAGCAGCTTCATGGTGGCCGCCTGCATCGGCCTGATCGGCCATCACCTGTTTGCGATCTGGAATGGCGATCGACGCCTGCGCCACAGGTTCGGCGAGGCCTTCGAGGCCCTTCGGACCAGCACCTCGGTGGTGCCGTTCGTGGCCGTGCTCCAGGGGCGCCAGCAGCTGGTGCTGGCTGAATTCCTGCGGCCTGCCCAGCTGGGGATCGCCATCGCGATCGGCGTGTTCTGGTGGGCGCACCGCTCCATCGGGCTGGCGGCCACCGCCTTCTCCCGCACGGGCCTGGCCCATGTCCTGGGCTGACCTCAATCCAGATGCCGAGGAAACCAGCACCAGGCACGGACGACGGCGCCACGCTGCCTAGAGTTGGCCCCAGAAGAGAACCAGCAGGATGCCCACTGCCGCTGAGATCGCCTGGCTGATTCCGGTGCTGCCCCTGGTGGGTGCCTGCCTGAGCGGGCTGGGCCTGCTCAGTTTCAACCGCACCGTCAATCGGTTGCGAAAACCGGTGGCACTGCTGCTGATCAGTTGTGTGGGGGCCGCCGCAGTCCTCAGCTATGCGGTGCTGGCGGAGCAGCTGGCCGGAGCCGGCCCCACGGAAATGCTCTTCAACTGGGCCAGCGCCGGCAACTTCAACCTGCCGATGGGGTTCCGGGTTGATGCCCTCGGGGCGGTGATGCTGTCCCTGGTCACCACCATCGCGGTGCTGGTGATGGTCTATTCCCACGGCTACATGGCCCACGACAAGGGCTATGTCCGCTTTTTTACCTACCTGGCCCTATTCAGCAGTTCGATGCTGGGGCTGGTGATCAGTCCCAATCTGCTTGAGATCTACGTCTTCTGGGAGCTGGTGGGCATGTGCTCCTACCTGCTGGTGGGCTTCTGGTACGACCGCGACGGAGCCGCCCATGCGGCCCAGAAGGCCTTTGTGGTCAACCGGGTCGGGGACTTCGGCCTCCTGCTCGGCATCCTCGGCCTGTTCTGGGCCACCGGCAGCTTCGGCTTCGAGGAGATCGGGGCCCGCCTCTCAGGGGCTGTGGCTTCAGGCAGCCTCAGCACTGGCGTCGCCGTTCTCCTCTGCCTCCTGGTGTTCATGGGGCCGATGGCCAAATCCGCCCAGTTCCCGCTCCATGTCTGGCTGCCTGACGCCATGGAGGGCCCGACCCCGATCTCGGCCCTGATTCACGCCGCCACCATGGTGGCCGCCGGCGTCTTTCTGGTGGCGCGACTGCAGCCGGTCTACGAGGCCTTCCCCCAGGTGCAGCTGGTGATCGCCGTGATCGGCACGATCACCCTGGTGCTCGGGGCCACGATCGCCCTCACCCAGATGGACCTCAAGAAAGGTCTGGCCTACAGCACGGTCTCCCAGCTGGGTTACATGATGCTGGCCATGGGCTGCGGCGCCCCGATCGCCGGCATGTTCCACCTGGTGACCCACGCCTTCTTCAAGGCGATGCTCTTCCTCGGATCGGGTTCGGTGATCCATGCCATGGAGGAGGTGGTGGGCCATGAGCCCTTGCTGGCCCAGGACATGCGCCTGATGGGCGGTCTGAGGGCCTACATGCCGATCACGGCAGGAACGTTCTTTGTGGGCTGCGTTGCGATCAGCGGCATCCCTCCCCTGGCGGGCTTCTGGAGCAAGGACGAAATCCTCGGCCAGGCCTTCGCGAGGGTGCCCGTGCTCTGGGTGGCCGGCTTCCTGACGGCAGGGTTGACCGCCTTCTACATGTTCCGCCTGTACTTCCTCACCTTCGAGGGCAACTTCCGGGGCACCGACCAGGGGCTGCAGGCCCAGCTCCTCGCCGCCGCCGGCAAATCCGCCGCCGACGACGAGCACGGCCACCATCACGCCAGCCATCCCCATGAATCCGCCTGGCCGATGACCATCCCGCTGCTGGTGCTGGCCGTGCCCTCGGTGCTGGTTGGCCTGCTCGGAACCCCCTGGAACAGCCGCTTTGCCCGCCTGCTGGATCCGAAGGAGGCCGCCGAGATGGCCCATCACTTCAGCTGGAGCGAGTTTCTGCCCCTGGCGGGCGCCTCGGTGGCGATCTCCCTGGCCGGCATCAGCGTGGCCGTCCTCGCCTATGCCCTGCACCGACTTGATCTCGGCAAGCTCGTGGCCGCCCGTCTGCCTTCCCTGAATGCCTTCCTCGCCAACAAGTGGTATCTCGATGCCCTCAACGAGAAGTTGTTCGTCCAGGGGAGCCGCCGCCTGGCCCGCCAGGTGCTTGAGGTGGACGCCAAGGTGGTGGACGGCGTGGTGAACCTCACGGGCCTGCTCACCCTGGGCAGCGGCGAGGGCCTCAAGTATTTCGAAACGGGCCGGGCCCAGTTCTATGCCCTGATCGTCTTCGGCGGCGTGATCGCCCTGGTCGCCCTCTTCGGGGTGCTGGGCTGAATCAGGCCGGCTCCTGATCGCCTGGAGCCAGCCGCCACCCGCCAACCACAGCCGAACGGCACCCCCCGATCAAGGGACAGGTGCCGTTCGAGCAACCCGTTTCGGAGCCCAGATCGGGGCAGCGACGACGCTCTGTGTTGTATCCCGTATCCCAGGAACCGAACCAGGAGGGGATTTCTACACTGACGCCAGACCCCAAGGCCGACCTGTGTTCTTTGATGTTGCGGTGGCCGGGAGTCCGCTCCTGGCCCAGGTCCCAGCCCCGACGGGCGGCACCGCAGCCCCCATTCCCTGGCTCAGCATTGCGATCTTGTTCCCGATCGCGGCCTCGTTGCTGATTCCCTTTGTGCCCGACCGGGGCGAGGGCAAGCAGGTGCGTTGGTATGCCCTGGTGATCTCCCTGATCACCTTCCTGATCACCGTGGGCGCCTACCTGAAGGGTTACGACCCTTCGGTGGAAGGGCTGCAGCTGGTGGACCGCTGGTCCTGGCTGCCGGACCTGGGCCTCGCCTGGTCGGTCGGAGCGGACGGGCTATCGATGCCCCTGATCCTGCTCACCAGTTTCATCACCTCCCTGGCGGCCCTGGCGGCCTGGCCGGTGACCTTCAAACCGCGTCTGTTTTATTTCCTGCTGCTGGCCATGAATGGTGGCCAGATCGCCGTTTTTGCGGTGCAGGACATGCTGCTCTTCTTCCTGGCCTGGGAACTGGAGCTGCTGCCGGTTTACCTGCTCCTGGCCATCTGGGGCGGCAAGAAGCGCCAATACGCCGCCACCAAGTTCATTCTTTACACCGCCGGAAGCTCCCTTTTCATCCTGGTGGTGGCCCTGGCCATGGGCTTCGCCGGTGGTGGCACCCCAAGCTTCGAGTACACAACCCTGGCAGCCAAGGGGTTCGGCACCGGCTTCCAGGTGCTCTGTTATGCCGGCCTGCTGATCGCCTTCGGGGTCAAACTGCCGATCGTGCCCCTGCACACCTGGCTGCCGGATGCCCATGGCGAAGCGACGGCACCGGTGCACATGCTGCTGGCCGGCATCCTGCTGAAGATGGGTGGCTACGCCCTGCTGCGCTTCAACGTGCAGCTGCTGCCTGACGCCCATGTGCAGTTCGCCCCCCTGCTGGTGGTGCTTGGGGTGGTGAACATCATTTATGCGGCCCTGACCTCCTTCGCCCAGCGCAATCTGAAGCGCAAGATCGCCTACAGCTCGATCAGCCATATGGGCTTTGTGCTGATCGGCATCGGCAGTTTCAGCGACCTCGCCACCAGCGGGGCCATGCTCCAGATGGTGAGCCACGGCCTGATCGGCGCCAGCCTCTTTTTCCTGGTCGGAGCCACCTACGACCGCACCCACACCCTCCAGCTCGATGAGATGGGCGGCGTTGGCCAGAAGATGCGCAAAATGTTCGCCCTCTGGACGGTCTGCTCGCTGGCCTCGCTCGCCCTGCCTGGGATGAGCGGCTTTGTGTCGGAGCTGATGGTGTTCGTGGGCTTCGCCACCAGTGAGGCCTACAGCCTCAGCTTCCGGATCGTGATCGCGGTGCTGGCCGCCATCGGGGTCATCCTGACGCCGATCTACCTGCTCTCGATGCTGCGGGAGATCTTCTTCGGCAAGGAAAATGCCGAACTGGTGGCCCACACCCATCTGGTGGATGCCGAACCCCGTGAGATCTATGTGATTTCCTGCCTATTGGTGCCGATCATCGGCATCGGCCTCTACCCCCGCCTGATCACCGACAGCTACCGATCTTCGATCGAGGCCCTGGTCGGGAGGGAGCTGGCGGCCATGGCCAGGGTCAGCAACCCACCGGCGGCGGCCCTGATGCGCCAGCCGCCCTTCGGCCTCCTGCCCCTGCCCCGCCTGGAGGCCCCGTCCCTACCGGCGGCCGCCCTGGCACCCCTCTGGTCAAGAACAACCCCTTTGCCTAGGCTCATTTCCAGAGCGATCTGATCCCATGACCCAGCTGAACTTCCTGCTGATCTTCAGTTTCGGTCTCGCCATGGTGACCTTCACCCTGGAGAACACCGCTCCAACCACGATCCGGTTCCTGCCGGGCGTGACCACCACCTTGCCCCTGGCGGTGGTGTTGCTGGTGGTGGGAGGGATCGGCGCCACGGCCGCCTGGATCTATGCGGTCTGGTCCGGGGTGGTGCGCAAGGTGGAACGGATCCAGGAGCAGAGCGAACTGGACGCCCGGGAAGTGCGCATCCGCGAACTGGAAGATGACGTGCAGCGTTATCGCGCCACCGTCGATGCCCAGCTGAGCCTGCTGCCTGCCGCCGGCGGCAGCTCCGGCTCGCAGATGGTGGAAGGGGAACTGGTCAGCGACTGATCGCCCCGGTACCGTTCCATCCAGTACGGGATCCGGAGTGGCTGAAGGGCAGGGCGCCAGGTTGGCCATCCGCTTGCTGCAGGATGCCGCCGAACGGGGCGACCTGGATCCCTGGGATGTGGACGTGATCGCCGTCATCGACGGCTTCCTCGACCAGTTGCGACAAAGAATCACGGTGCCACGGCTCGTCGGGGCCCGAACCGGCCCAGGCGGCAGCTATGAGCAGGATCTCGATGAAACCAGCGAAGCCTTTCTGGCGGCATCGGTGCTCGTCGGCCTGAAGGCTGAACTGCTCGAGGCGGCCACCTTCGCGATTGAACCGATCGTCGATGACCCCTTCGCAGGCGACGACACCGACGGCGTCGACAGCTGGCAACCGGCCCTGTTCGCCCTGCCCCGGCGGCCGGAGCGCCATCTGCTGCGGCGGCCGGTGGCCCCACCGCCCCTGCAACGGCCCGTGACCCTCGGGGAGCTGATCCGCCAGCTCGAGGACATCGCCGAGCGCCTCGAGAATGAAGACAGCCGCGGACGCCAGCGCCAGCCCCGGGGCCGCCGCTACAGCGAGCGGGCAGCGATTGAGCAGGTGGCCGCCCTGGCCCACCGCGAGAAGCTGCCGGAAACCACCGCCGCCCTGAGCCGCTTTCTGCAGGGGTGGCAGCAGGCCCAGGGCTGGGTGAACTTCGACGTCCTGGTGGAGGCCTGGGCCGGCGTGGCCCCCCCCGACCTGGACAGCGACCGGGTCGGGGTGTTCTGGGCGCTCCTGTTTCTGAGCTCCCAGGGCCGGGTGGAACTGGAGCAGCAGGGACACCTGTTCGGGCCCCTAAGCCTGCGGCGCCTGGCAGCCGGCACCCCGGAGATCCCGGCGGCGACCGCCGAGCCCGAACCCCTGGCCAGCTGAGGCGCCGGCTCGACCAAGGCGGGGGGGTCTTGCCGATTCCCTAGGCTCTGCGTCACTCCTTTGAGCGAGACAGGCGCCGATGAAGGCGATGATCCTGGCCGCCGGCAAAGGGACCCGGGTGCGACCCATCACGCACACGATCCCCAAGCCGATGATCCCGATCCTGCAGAAACCCGTGATGGAGTTTCTGCTGGAGCTGCTGCGACAGCATGGCTTCACCGAGGTGATGGTGAATGTCTCGCACCTGGCCGAAGAAATCGAGAACTATTTCCGGGATGGTCAGCGCTTCGGCGTTGAAATCGCCTACAGCTTCGAGGGTCGGATCGAGGAGGGAGAACTGATCGGTGAAGCCCTCGGCTCGGCCGGTGGCCTCAAGAAGATCCAGAGCTTCCAGCGCTTCTTTGATGAAACCTTCGTTGTCCTCTGCGGCGACGCACTGATCGATCTCGACCTCAGCGAAGCGGTTCGGCGCCACCGGCAGAAGGGTGCCCTGGCGAGCATGATCACCAAACGGGTCCCCCGGGACCAGGTGAGCAGCTATGGCGTGGTGGTCACCGATGACGAAGGGCGGGTGCTCTCCTTCCAGGAGAAACCGTCGGTAGAGGAAGCCGCCAGCGACATGATCAACACCGGCATCTACATCTTTGAGCCGGAGGTGTTCGATCACATCCCAGCCGGAGAGCCCTTTGACATCGGTGCGGACCTGTTCCCGCTGCTGGTCAAGGCAGGGGCGCCCTTCTACGCCCTGCCGATGGAATTCGAATGGGTGGATATCGGCAAGGTGCCCGACTACTGGCAAGCGATCCGTAGCGTGCTCCAGGGCCATGTGAGGCAGGTGCAAATCCCTGGCAAGGAGGTTCGTCCCGGTATCTTCACCGGTCTGAATGTGGCCGCCGATTGGGACCAGATCACCGTCAAGGGCCCGATCTATGTGGGAGGCATGACCAGGATCGAAAACGGCGCCACGATCATCGGCCCGGCGATGATCGGCCCCAGCTGCCACATCTGCGAGGGCGCCACGATCGACAATTCGATCATCTTCGATTACTCCCGCATCGGCCCCGGCGTGCGGCTTGTCGAAAAACTGGTGTTCGGTCGCTATTGCGTTGATCGCAACGGCGACCACTTCGACCTGCAGGAGGCGGCCCTCGACTGGCTGATCACCGATGTACGCCGTCAGGATCCAGTAGCACCCTCACCGCAGCAGAAGGCGATGGCGGAACTGCTCGGCACCGATCTGGCGATCAGCGGCATCAGCTGAGGACAGGAACGCTCCGCAGGGGTGCCAGCCTCAGGGCAGCTGGGCCCAGATGGCGGCTCAGGGGCTGCCGGCCGGCGCCAGGTTGGGGTGCTTCAAGGCAGCCGCCCTGGCCACGGGCAACGTCACCGGCGCAACGCCGGCCTGATCGAGGATCTCCGGGATGCGGTGCTCGGCCTTGATCGCCATCAGGTGCACCCCCTGGGCAATCGCCCCGTAGGCCTGCACCTGCTCCGCCGCGATCCGAACCCCTTCGGCGGCCGGATTGGCAGCGGCAGCAAGACGATCAATCAGCTCCTGAGGAATGCGGGCCCCGGGCACGACCCGATTGATGAAGGCAGCATTGCGCGCCGATTTGAGCAGGAACACCCCCGCCAGCACCGGCAGCCCCAGCGGCGCCGCCAGCTCATCGACAAAGCGCTTCAGGGCCCCGACCTCCATCACCATCTGGGTCTGCACGAAACGGGCACCGGCCTCGCGCTTGCGGGTGAGTCGGCTGCGCAGGCCACTCCAGCTGGGCGACTGGGGATCGGCGGCGGCACCGGCGAACAGGTCCGTGGCCCCATCCGCCAGGGATCCCTCCACCGGATCGAGGCCGCGGTTGAGCTGGCGCACCAGCTGCAGCAACCGCACCGATTCGAGCTCATTCACCGAGCGGGCGCTGGGCTGATCCCCGGCCCGCACCGGATCGCCCGTCAGACAAAGCAGGTTGCGGATGCCGAGGGCGTGGGCGCCGAGCAGATCGGCTTGGAGGGCAATGCGGTTGCGATCACGGCAGGTCATCTGCCACACCGGCTCGATCCCCGCCTCCAGCAGCAGCCGACAGACCGCCAGGCTGCTCATCCGCATCACGGCCCGGGAACCGTCGGTGACGTTGACCGCATGGACCAGGCCCCGGAGCTGGGAAGCCGCCGCCAGGGTGCGGCTGGCATCCCCACCGCGGGGGGGCGTCACCTCGGCGGTGAGGACAAAATCCCCCTGGGACAGGGCCTGCTGCAGCAACAACGAACCAGCACAGGATGCACGGACCATCATGGGCCACCAGGTCGAATCACCAGAGCGGGAAAGGCATCCTCGAATCCGTCCCGTCTGCCTATGGTGAGACCAGAGAGCGGGTCTTGATCCGTCCTCATCCCCCGTTCCCGGTGCGTCGATGGCTGAGGTCGCAACCCATGGCTGAACGGACCGATCTGGGCCTGACCCGCACCGGCCTCTCTGAACGCGAACTGGAAATCATTGAGCTGGTGGCCACCGGCCTCACCAACCAGGAAATCGCCCTGAAGCTGATGATCAGCAAGCGAACGGTGGACAACCACGTCAGCAACATCTTCACCAAGACCGGCGCCAAGAACCGGGTGGCCCTGCTCAACTGGGCCATGGACAACGGCAAGATCTGCCGAGACGGCTTCAACTGCTGCAACCTGCCGGGCACCGGCGTCGAGAGCTGAGGCCCTGGGGATCTCCACCCTCCGGTGCTCAGGCCCCGGCCAGGGCCTCCAGGAGGGGCTGGCGTTCCGGCTCGCTCCACTGCTCCAGGGGCCTGCTGGCCAGGGCAGCGTTGCTCAGCTCATGGCGTCCTGTGATCTCAAGGCCGCACCAGGGTGGTGGGGCGAGGGGAGCCTCCAGGTGCTCCAGTTCCACTTCCGCGAGCACCAGGGGGGCATTGGCCCCT
The DNA here is from genome assembly GCA_040377855.1 of Prochloraceae cyanobacterium. GTDB lineage: Bacteria > Cyanobacteriota > Cyanobacteriia > PCC-6307 > Cyanobiaceae > CAIXOZ01. Next base: position 31,127 of record JBEINY010000013.1, read on the forward strand.
TCAAACACATCCACCACCCAGTCCCCCCCGTCCCAGTCGAGGCCGTAGCGCACCTTCGTGAGCTGAACGGGGGCCAGGGAGAGCATCGCCTCCGCATCAGTTTCTGGAATCAGGTATTCGAACTCATGGCGGGCGATCGCACCGGCGGCAGCCTTGAGGGTGAGCCAGGCCTGACCCTCGGCGCCGAGGCGGACCCGCACGGTCAAGCCCTCATCCGTGGCCAACAGGTAGCCCTGGCGCAGCGGCGACTGCCAGCGGATGTGCTGTCGCCAGGCGCTGCCCCGCACCAGAAAGCGCCGTTCAATTTCCAGCGCCATCAACCTTCTGCCAACCGTTCACTCCGCCATGGTCGCCCGCCGTCACCCCTGCCGCCAACCACGGGATCCAGGCCGCCGATCGGCTCTGCGCCGGATCCTGCAGCAACTCACGGAACGGGTGGCGCGCCTGCCCTGGGGGGCCTACCTCACGCAGCCGCGCCGCCAGAACCAGCCCCTGCTGCTGAACCCCGTGCAGTTCTCAAGGCACTGGCGGGTGGTGCAGCTGGAGCGGTGCCTGAGGCTTAGTTCATCGACGGTTCGGCGTCGGTGAGACTGCCCGCCCAGCGCAGCTTGCGGGTGAGGGTGCGGTAATAGGAGGGCGCCTGCTCCAGTTCCACCAGCAGGCAATCGTGGGGCGAGCGCTGGATCACGCAGCGGTCGCCGGATTCGAGCACGGTGGCATGGGCGCCATCATTCCAGAGCTTTACAGCCCGGCTGCCCTCCCCAAGCGGCCAGATGCTGAGCCTGGAACCCGGCGGCACGACGATCGCCCGGCTGGAGAGGCTCATCGGGCAGATCGGATTGACCACAATCGCCTCGATACCCGGGTGGAGGATCGGCCCACCAGCCGCCATCGAGTAGCCGGTGGACCCGGTGGGCGTGGCAATGATCAGGCCATCGCCGCGGTATTGGTCCACCACCTCCCCATCGATCTCCAGCTCCAACAGGCAGGTGGGAGAGACATCGTCGGAGGTGGGACGGAAATAGAAGTCGTTGAGGGCGGAATGGAGATCGGCATCGGCGCCGCTCCTGAGCAGGCCTTCCGGCAGGCCGTCGCCCTGGTCGACACCCGCCTGGAGCATCATCCGGCGCTCGAGGGCGTAACGGTCATCGCGCAACCGTTGCCAGAGGCTGTCGTCGGGATCGGGCTCCGGCGTGGGGCCATCGATCGCCTGGATGTGCAGGAAGCTGCGCTCATGGGTGAGGAAGCCGAGGTGGCCACCAACGTTGAAGCAGAGAATCGGCACCTGAAACGGCGCCAGATGACGGGCCGCCCCAAGAACGGTGCCATCACCTCCAAGCACGATCGCCAGGTCAGGCAGACCGTCTTCGGTGGCCAGCAGACCGGGGTAGGGATCGGCCCGCATGCCACTGGTGGCCGTGGTCACGGAGACACCCTGGGACTGCAGATCCTCGGCGCAGAGCTGGGCCGCATGGCGGGCCGCGTGACTGTCACTGCGGATGATCAGCCAGACGCGATCAAGTTGCATCGAGGAACGGCCCTACCAGCGCAGCAGGTTGAAACGCTCCATGTCCACGGTCTCGCGGTTGCGGTAGAGGGACAGGAGAATCGCCAGGCCGACGGCCGCTTCCGCCGCCGCCACCGTGATCACAAAGATGGTGAACACCTGGCCGCGGATCAACTGACCATCGAGATAGTTGGAGAAGGCCATCAGATTGATGTTGACGGCATTGAGCATCAACTCGATGCTCATCAACACCCGAACGGCATTGCGGCTGTTGATCAGGCCCCACACCCCGGTGCAGAAGAGGACGGCCGCCAGGACCAGGTAGGCCTGCAGGGGAACGGTCTCTGTCATGGAGGGATTCATGGGGTCTTCTCAAGCAGGAGCGGGGTGCGTGCCTTCTCAATCAGACCCTGATCAGCCGGTTCGCCGGTGATCACGTCCGAACTGAAGACATCGCGACGGGCCAGCACGATGGCACCGATCATGGCCATCAGCAGCAGCACGGAAGCGAGCTCGAAGGGCAGCAGGTAGTCGCTGAACAGGTGCTCGCCGATGCGGGCCGTGGCCTCCTCGCCCACCGGCAGCGGTCCGGGCAGGGCCCAGGGGGTGGTGAGCGCCACCCGCACCAACAGCAGGAACAGGCCGATGCAGACCGCTCCCGAAAGGAGTCGGCGCACAAGCAAGCCAGGAATCTCGGCCAGGGTTTCCTTCTTGTTGACGAGCATAATCGCGAACAGGATCAGCACGTTCACGGCGCCCACATAGATCAGCACCTGGGCTGCCGCCACAAAGCTGGCATTGAGCAGCAGGTAGAGCCCCGCCACGGAAAGAAAGACGCCGCCCAGCAGGAAGGCGGAATAGACAATGTTGGGAAGAAGGACCACCCCGAGGGCCCCAAGCACAAGGGTCACCGAGAGGACAGCGAAGCAGATCTGCTGGGTGGTGGAAGCGATCGTCATCACTGGTCAGCTCCGGGATCAGCGGCGGCGGCTGGTGCACCGGCGGGCTGGAGGGTTTCAAGCACCTGGTCGGGACGCTGACCAGCCCGGGGCCTGCTGGGGTCAACCCCATGGGGGTCCATCTCGCCTTTGGGCAGGTAGGCGAGCTCCCGCAGGGGAACCACCGAAGGATCGGTGGTGACGCTGGTGGGGAGACGGCCCAGGGCGATGTTGTCGTAGTTGAGGCTGTGGCGATCAAAGGCCGCCAGCTCGTATTCCTCGGTCATCGACAGGCAGTTGGTGGGGCAGTACTCCACACAGTTTCCACAGAAGATGCAGACCCCGAAATCAATCGAGTAATTGCGCAGCTCCTTCTTCTTGGTGGCTTTGTTCATCACCCAGTCCACCACCGGCAGGTTGATCGGGCAGACGCGAACGCAGACCTCGCAGGCGATGCACTTGTCGAACTCGTAGTGAATGCGCCCCCGATAGCGCTCCGACGGAATCAATTTCTCGTAGGGGTACTGCACCGTGATCGGCCGCCGGCGCAGGTGGTCGAAGGTGACCCCCAGGCCCTGGGCCATGGACTGGGCAGCACCGACAGCATCCCGGGTGTACTCGCCGACTTGTTTCAGGAACCCGAACATGGACCTGGGGAGGAGAAGGGCAGGGAGGGAACGGCTTGGCCGACCCCATGATGGGGGGTGAAGGAGGCCCGTGGGCCTCAGCCGCCGAAGGCAGCCGGGAAGGCCAGCTTCAGGCCAGCGGTGACCAGCAGGTTGACCAGGGCGATGGGCAGCAGAAACTTCCAGCCGAGGTTGAGGAGCTGGTCGATCCGCACCCGTGGCGTGGTCCAGCGGAGCAGGATCGCCAAGAACACCAGCAGGTAGGCCTTCAGCACGGTCATCACGATGCCCACCGAGGCCGTGATCACCTGCACCACAGGGGCATCCACCGACTGGCCGAGGGCCCCGGCCAGCCATTCCACCGGCACCGGGAAACCCCAGCCCCCCAGGTAGAGCACCGACACCAGCACGGCTGAGAGCACGAGATTGATGTAGCTGCCCAGGTAGAAGAGGGCGAACTTCATGCCGGCGTATTCGGTCTGGTAGCCGGCCACCAGCTCCTCTTCCGCCTCAGGAAGGTCGAAGGGAAGCCGCTCGCACTCCGCCAGGGCACAAATCCAGAAGATCAGGAACCCCACAGGCTGGCGCCAGATGTTCCAGCTGAGGATGCCGGCACCGGTCTGCTGATCGACGATGTCGACGGTGCTGAGGGAGTTGCTCATCATCACCACCGCCAGCACCGCCAGGGCCAGGGGGATCTCGTAGCTGATCGACTGCGCCGCCGCCCGCAGGCCACCCAGGAGGGAATACTTGTTGTTGCTGGCGTAACCGCTCATCAACAGGCCGATCGGTTGGATGCTGCTGATCGCGATCCAGAGGAAGATGCCAACCCCGACATTGCTGATCAGCAGGTGCTGGCCGAAGGGGATCACCAGCCACGACAGGATCACCGGCACGAC
>JBEINY010000112.1:0-5264 GCA_040377855.1 Prochloraceae cyanobacterium
CAGCAGGGGATCAGCCAGATAGGCCTGGGCCTCCGCCAGATCGGCGATGCCATAGCGCTCCGCCATGGCCGAGCGACCGAGAGCGCGCAGCTGAGGCAATACGAACCAAATCCAGTGAGTCTGCTTGGCACCGGCCTGCAACTCCCGCAGTGCCTGGGCATAAACGCCCCTGTCGCCCTCACCCTGGGCTGAGTGGAATCGTTGTAGCTGATTAGAGGGTTTGTTCACCAAGTTGGCTCCTGGCGGAGCAGGCCGGGGAAGGCCATCAGGATCGGTGGCTGGTAGGGGGTGAGCTGTTGGGCCGTGGCCTCCAGTAAGGCCATCAGGATCGTGATCAGGAGGATGAAGTCCCGCAGAGCTGGATCCAGCCGATCCGCCTGGAACAGGGAATCACTGCGGATTGGTGATGGCAGCAGCATGGCCTGGAGCTGCCGCTCCGGGGCCCCATCCACTCGGGCCACGTCTGAAAGCATGGCGCCCCGGCCTCGCTCCTGGAGCATCTGCAGGGCGGACAACATTGCTGGTAGTGGGGGGTGGGCGGCTGTGGTGGTGGCTAGAGGTGGCGATGACAAGACGTTTACGGCTCAGCTGTACCCCTGACGCACGTAGCGCACAGGCCTGGAGAGTTTTCGAGCTAGGCCTTGCTCCACCAGGCGCTGACACCAGCACTTCACCTCAGATTTGGAAACATCGAGGACCTTTGTCAACTCTTCAATGGTGAGGGGCTGGTCCAGACAACTCACGATCAGGTCGTCCACAAACGCGGCCAAAGCAGCAGCTGGGGTTTGTTTCGGCTCCCTTTCTGCCGCTGATATCTGGGGCGGCAAGGATTCTGGTGCAGGTTCGGGATCAAGGATCAGCTCTGGCACATGGCTGAGATTGGCGCCGGATTGCGGTGCCTCTATTGGAACAATCTCGAGCAAGGACGCCTGCTGGATCCGCTCAGGTGTGATCACTGCAGGAGAGAGGTGTTCTTTGCCGCGCAGCAGGGATTGCAGAGCCTCGGCTGAAGTTGGTTCAGGCCACGGCTGGGCACCGATCTCCGCCAAGGCTGCCAGGCCAGGGCCGCCCCGGGGATCGCTGAGCACATGGACAGAACAGAAGTGCAGACTTTGCAGCTGTTCGGTGGCGCCTGCCCAGGTGCCGCCTTCTCCCTTGGCGGAACTCACCACCAGGGCGACATCGGCAAGGGCATAGATCAGCTTGTTGCGGCCCATCGCACGCCACACCTGGAAGCGGGCGCTGGGGGCATCGCCTGAGAGCAGAAGCAAACGGCCCTCCAGCAACGCCTGTCGCCAGATGGGACGAGCACTCACCTTTTCGAGGCTGTCGGCCACCACACCGATGGCGCAGCCTCCGGCGGTCAGGCTTCCCAACATGGCGGTTTCATCGACGCCCTTGGCGGCGCCGGAGGCGATCGCCACCCCGGCTTCTGCCGCCAGCGCACCCACCGCCTCCGCCTGCTGGAGCAACACTTCTGGTGTACTGCGCGATCCCACCACGGCGAGAGCGGGCCGCTGAAGCAGTTCAAGGTTGCCGCAGGCGTACAGCAAAGGAGGGGCTGAGCGCCTGAGGTGTTGCTTGAAGCGCCGGGGGTAGGAGAGATCAGCCCTGCCGATCACGGTGATCGAGCGATTCGCCCAGTGCTCCACCGCCTGGCTGAGCTGAAAGCCCCGTGAGAGCAGGTTGTTGAGGCGCTCGGAAGCAAACGATTCCGACAGCGTGCCCAGGATGATTTCCCTTGACCCATTGATCAAGTCAGCCGGCTCCCGCTGCTCCTGCTGCAGACAGGCCGCCAACTGGGCATATTCCGAAGCCGTGAGCACAGGATCCTTCCTGCTGCCCTTACCGCCCTCCTGTAGGAGCGGGGAGGTCAGCAGCAAGACGGCCTGGGTGTTGGAGGAAGGCGCTGGCATCAGGGGCTGTTGAGGTAGGAACTCAGTCGCTCTGACCTGTCTGGGCGAGGGCCAGCGGGAACACCGGGCCTGAGCCATTTTCGCGCAACAGCCAAGCCGCGACGGTAAACGTCCAGCGAGAATCGACCATGTCATCGATCAGCAAGCAGGGCCCTGGCGGGATCGGCCCACTGATGGAGAGGCTGCCATCGAGGTTGCGGGCCTGCTGACTGCTGTTCTGCATGGACTTCTGCTCAGCCGTGTCGAGCACCTTCTCCAAGGCAGGCAAAAAAGGCAAGCCAAGGGCAGCCGCCAGGCGCTCAGCAAACGCTGGCACCAGCTCAGGATGATTGCGCGATGGAATGCAGGTGACCCACTCCGGCGGCGGCGCCGGCCGCCACTGCTGAATCAAGCGCAAGCACTCATTCACCAGTGCCCCATCGAAGCGGCCTGTGTCGTATTTGCCGCGTTTCACCAGCTTCCCCCAGCCGACGTCGGACCAGAAGCAGAGCGCTTTGCCGGGTTCAGCCTGGCGATCCACCGAAATCTTGGCCTTGTTGCGCAGCCCGTAGATCGGCATGACTCCGGCGGGCCATTGCTTCCGGGGCGCGATGTTAATGCGGAGATGGCGCAGGAAACTGGCGGCCTCGCGCGCCAGGTCGTCCGGCACCGCCTCCGGCAGAGGCGGAAGGGTTGGCGGCCCAACGGCGCTGGGGTCGCCATCGAGCGCCTCGATCAGAAAGGCCATGTGCTCCCCGAAGGGCAGATCCACATAGGCCTGCATCTGCTGGACCTCGGTTTGGCGCAATTCAGTGAGGCGCTCCACCCGCTGCCAGAACTCCGGCTCGAGCGATGCAGGCAGCCGCTGCCACCTTGTGCCCTGCCTGCCGATTGGTGCGGGTGTCTCCAGCGAGAGGATCTTCAGGGCCTGCTGGAGTCGTCCAGCAGGCAGGTTGAGCTGGGCCAGCAACTCTGCTTCCTTGCAGCCCTCCTCCGGCCCCTGCTCCAGGGCTTCAAGGAGACGCTCGACCTGGCCGCTGGTGGGGAAGGCACTGCGGATGAACCATTCGGTGATGGCGAGCTCCTCCTCGCCGCTCAGCAGCACGCCGTAGGCCGATGGCAGGGCCCGGCCGGCTCGACCGACCTGCTGGTAATAGGCCACAACCGAGCCCGGCACCTGGTAGTGGATCACGAAGCCCAGATCTGGCTTGTCGTAGCCCATGCCCAGGGCGGTGGTGGCCACCAGCGCCTTGCACTGGTTGGCGATCAGGGCCGCCTCCAGCTGCTCGCGGTCGCTGTTGTCCATCGAGCCGGTGTAGGCCCGGGCATCGATGCCGCAGGTCTGCAGCCACTCAGCCACCAGCTCGGCATCGCGGGTGGTGAGGGCGTAGACGATGCCGCTCCCCTCCAAAGACGGCAGGGTCTGGGCCAGCCAGGCGAGGCGTGCCGGTTGGCTGGGGATGCGGAGGCTCTGCAGGGTGAGGGATGGACGGTGGAGATCGCCCCGTTGCACGGTGAGGTTGGGGCCGAGTTCGCGCTGCAGATCGGCCATCACCCGGTTGCTGGCGGTGGCGGTGGTGGCCAGAAGGCTCACATTGGGCAGGGTCTGCACCAGCCGGCCCACGCTGCGATAGTCGGGCCGGAAGTCGTGGCCCCAGTCGGAGATGCAGTGGGCCTCATCAATCACCACCAGGCTGGGATTGAGCTGGGCGAGCGGACCACGCACGAAATCAGGGGCGTTGAGCCGCTCCGGGGAGATCAACAGGATGTCGATCTCCCCGTTGCTCACCTGCTGCTCCACCTGCTGCCACTGATCGGTGTTGGTGGAATTGACCGTGCGTGCGACCAGCCCCATCCGCTCGGCAGCGGCAATCTGGTTGCGCATCAGCGCCAGCAGTGGTGAGATCAGCAGTGCTGGCCCCCGGCCGGCTTCCCGGAGCAGCTTGGTGGCGATGAAATAGACAAAGCTCTTTCCCCAGCCGGTCTTCTGAACCACGAGAACCCGGCTGGATTCAGCGCAAACGTTCTGAATGGCTTCCAGCTGACCATCGCGGAAGTCGGCCGTAGGATTGCCTGAGCCAGCGCTTAGAAGCTGCAGGGCGCGGGGGTGGTTGAAGACCGTCGTCATCGCGCGAGGCTGTAATCGATGCCGTTCAATTCAACCGGCCGGGAGCGCCAGTGTTCTTCGATCGCCTGGGTGAAATCAGGCCGCACGAGCTTGGCTCGGGTCAGGCACCACTGTGGATCGTCCTAGCGGAGAATCACGCCTTGCGGGGGGCCAGGGTGATAGCGGTTGCGGAAGTGATCGATCTCGTGGCGTAGGCCCTCCAGGGAGTGGCGGCTGTCGTCCTGAAGCAGGGGCACGGTGGCCAATCCAAGCTGCTTGGCGGCGACATCGCGCCGCTGGCGACTCCAGAGGATGGCGAGGGACCTCGAAACCCAACAGGCCAAGCCACCGGCTAATGAGTTTTTATGGCTCAGCCATAATTAAAGCCATCTCGAAATACGCCCTAAGCAGTGGCTGAGGTTTTCCGCCGCCCCCGCCTTGCCGCGTGCTTCTTCTGGATCCTCCGGACAGATCAGATCAGCGGCTCTGCGGGCATCGCTGAGCACCTGCAGCAGTACCCGCGGCGACTCGCGCAACAGCTCCAGCCAGTGGCCCAGATAGGCGGCGTGATTGGCCATGGCAGTGCCGATTTCGAGGCGATGCCCCAGCAACACCGCCCCCAGTTCGGCTACCAGCTCTTCTCGGGCATAGGCCCGGCCGCCATCGCCGTCAGCGCCCATGCCGCCGGATAGATCGCGGGCCAATCGGGAGCTGTGGCCTGAGGAGTGGATGGCCTCATGGGCCCAAGTGGCATAGAGGGCCGCCGCCGAATGGAAGGCCGCACGATCGGGCAGAAGCAGCAGCTTTGGCTGAGCGGCTAAAGCGGGATCGGGAAGTAACAGGCACAGGCGCACAAACGCAGGACCGCAAGCGCCAAGGCGACCAGCGTTCAGGGCCGGCAGCAGCGCTCACAGAAACCAATGCCCCCAGGCGTCTCAACGCCAGGGGCGGGCCGCTGCCTTCGATGCCGCAGCGATCAACAGGGCCCTGAACTAGCGCTTCGCCCCGAAACGCAAACGGGCAAAGCCCAAGAAGCCGGCTTGAAGATGCCCACTTGAATAGCGAGGCCGCCGGCCATAGGGTTGAAGGCGACGGCTCGGCCTGCCCTCCATGACCAGCCCCCCAGCAGCGGCGAGCACCGCACCAGCGGAACCCTGGCGCCTGATCCGCTGGCGCATCCGCCAGCTGGCCTATCGGGAGCTTCTCGCACCCGGCGTGGAGCTAACCCTGATGCGGATTCCGGCCGGCAGCTTCCTGATGGG
>JBEINY010000036.1:0-18473 GCA_040377855.1 Prochloraceae cyanobacterium
AAACGGCCCTGGCCGTCGAGGATCGACTGGTTGAAGTTGAAGCCGTTCAGGTTGAAGGCCATGGTGCTTACTCCAAGGGCTGTGTACCAGATGCCGACCACAGGACCGGCGGCCAGGAAGAAGTGGAGGGAACGGCTGTTGTTGAAGGAGGCGTATTGGAAGATCAGGCGACCGAAGTAACCGTGGGCAGCCACGATATTGTAGGTCTCTTCTTCCTGGCCGAACTTGTAGCCGTAGTTCTGGCTCTCGCTTTCGGTGGTCTCACGCACCAGGGAGCTGGTGACGAGGGAACCGTGCATGGCGGAGAACAGGCTGCCACCGAACACACCGGCCACACCCAGCATGTGGAAGGGGTGCATCAGGATGTTGTGCTCTGCCTGGAACACCAGCATGAAGTTGAAGGTGCCGCTGATGCCGAGGGGCATGCCATCGGAGAAGGAACCCTGACCGAAGGGATAGATCAGGAACACCGCAAAGGCAGCGGACAGGGGCGCGCTGTAGGCCACGCAGATCCAGGGGCGCATGCCCAGGCGGTAGGAGAGCTCCCACTGACGGCCCATGTAGGCGGAGATGCCGATCAGGAAGTGGAAGACCACCAGCTGGTAGGGGCCACCGTTGTAAAGCCACTCATCGAGACTGGCGGCTTCCCAGATGGGATAGAAGTGCAGACCGATGGCGTTGCTGGAGGGGATGACAGCGCCGGAGATGATGTTGTTGCCGAACAGGAAGGAACCGGCAACGGGCTCACGGATGCCGTCGATGTCGACGGGGGGAGCGGCAATGAAGGCGATGATGAAGCAGATGGTGGCCGCCAGGAGGCAGGGGATCATCAGCACACCGAACCAACCCACATAGATGCGGTTGTTGGTGGAGGTGACCCACTGACAGAAGCGTTCCCAGCTTCCGGCACGGCCGCTGCGCAGAGCGGTGGTCATGGGAAAAAAGAGGACGGGAAAAGACTCAGGAGCGCTCCGGCATGGCACTTGACGGCACGCCGGCAGACCGAAGTCCAGGCAACCCCGAGCGATTCGAAATTAGGAAGCAGCGCAGCAGGGCGCAGAAAAGATAAAGTTAATTCGATCTTCTCAAACTATGTTTACCAACACCGTGAAGAAGCTTGAAATAGACGCTTGAAATAGACGCTTGAAATGGGAGTCAGTTGACGAGCGGCTTTGATACCGCCTGCTGCTGCTGCAGCCAGTCGCGGGCCTGGGCCAGGAAGGCCGGCCAATCAAGTTTTTCGGCCTCGGCGGCCCGGGACACCAGCAGGGGAGCCTCCCGCTTGATCCTGGCCAGATCAGGACCGTCCACCCCGACCGACAGGGCCATCACATCGGCCATGGCATGGGCCACGACCCGGGTCAGGTAGGCGGCGCTGAGGGCCTGAAGCGCACTTCCCACCAACCAGGTGGCGCCATGCAGGCGCATCAGGCCCAGGAGCGTCTGGGAGCTCCATTCCGCCACCCCCAGGGCCATGGAAGCCGCAGCCAGTTCAGCGGCCGCCGCCCGCAGGTCGGTGATGGACCAGTCGCAGTCCCAGAGCCTGGCCATCTCCTGGAGCATCAACCCGTTGCCGATCACCACCGCCGCCAGGTCTAGGCTCGGCAGGGGTGAAGCCACCACGGAGGCCGCCACCAACCACTGGGTTCGCTGCTGAAGGGCCTGGAACCGCCGGCGCCGCAATCCCTCCAGATCTGCCTGCCAATCCCGGTGCAGGGCCTGCAGGGAGCGCAGCCGGGCAGCATCGATCAGGGCCTGCGGCCCACGACGCAGCCCCTCGGCAAGGGGAGCAAGGCAGGACGCCAGGCTGGCGGCCTGGCCGTTCCAGAGGAGCAGGTCGAGGGCGACATCAGCACCGAGCTGACTGGCCAGGTCAGCGGCAGCCTGGTGCGGGTCCTGATCCTCAGGCAGACGCAGCAGCAGCCAGGCGGGTTGACCCTTGGGCAAGGCCATCAGCCAGCGCAGGTCGGCGGCCTGCAGGGGGGCTGGGGCCAGGTAGAGAAGGGCGTCGCAGGTGGAGAACGGTGCAGACCACCGCCAATCGCCACTGCGCTGGGGGAGGGGGTGGCCCAGATGGATCTGCAGAGGTCTGGAGCAGGCCAGCACCGGTGCCAGCTCCGACGCAGGGGTGGGGAGCAGGGCCGGATCCCCGACCACCGCCAGGGTGAGGGCCTGACGCTGCCGATCGGCCTGCCACTGCTCCAGGGTCAGACGGCGACGGCCGTGGGCCTCCCCGGCCTCGGGATCCAGCCGTTCGAACTGCCCCAACAGGATCGTGCAACGCTCCAGCCAACCGGCGTCATCGCTGGGGAGAGAAGGCTTTGGGCGTCCGCGCCGACGGCTGAGCCACCACCAACCCGTGCCGGCCGCCAGCAGGGTCAGTCCCGTGGACCCGAGGTGCTGAAACTCCCCAAGCACGACCCCCCCCAGCAGCACCCCTCCCAGGGGCCACCAGGAGCGCTTCGAAAGAACCATCCTGAGGAGGGAAGAACCGGCCGGCGCAGCCAGGCTGACGGAGGTGGAGGAGGGCGACACGGCAGCGTCCCAGACGGTGCATCTTTAGCTCATGTGCGCCAGGAGGAGGCATCCGGCGCGCCGCCACGACCCAAACGCAACAGCCCGGACAGCGGACCTGGAGAACCCGAGGGCCGGGGCAGAGACAAACAGCTGGAAAAATTGGGGTCGCCGTCTCCAAACCCGGAGCCGACCAGGACATCGGCACGGCGTGCCCAGTCCCTGGACTCCGGTGGCATCCTGAAACGATGGCAGACGTGCTCCTGGAGTCAGCCGCGCTGACGGCGCGACAACGTCGGGGTCTGCAGGGGCTGCTGGGGGATCTGCGCGGCCAGACCCACTGGCATGGGGAGCTGCCGGTGGCGATCCTCGATCGCTGCTGGCTGCGGCTGGAGATTGTGGCCGTCGAGAACCTGGCCCAGCGCCTGCCACCCGACAGCAGCGCTGAAGCCCCCGAACTGGTGAGCTACCGGCACCTGATCGCGGCCGGCCTGGCCCCCCTGGAGGCCCAGGAACGCTGCTGGCAGGACTACGGCGTCCAGGCCTGCCAACAGGCCCTCAGCCGCTTCTGGCAGCACCAGGAACGGGGCAACCACGGCTGGACCTTCCCGCGGTACCTCGATCTGTTGGCCACCTACCGCCATCGGCTGGAGCGTCGGGACGATCCGAGCCTGCCGCTGCTCATCCTGGCCCGGGCGGGCAGCGAGGCCCCCCACGAGCTCCTCTGGGTTCGTTGAAGCTCCGTTGACCAGGAGCGTCGGACGATGCGTCAGACTTGCTGCTGATACAGGTCTGCGGCCATGGCCGACGAGAACAACGCGTCCTTTCCTCAAGCACGCGAGAGCGGTGGCGGTGGCAGCCGTGGTGGCCGCACCGGTGGTAACCGCGAGGGCGGTGGCAACCGGGAAGGAGGTGGAAACCGGGAAGGAGGTGGCAACCGCGAAGCCGGTGGTTTCCGCATCCGCCTGAGCGACAACGAGCTCAAGGCCGTCCGCTCCATTCAGGACGCCTTTAATCTCCGCTCCACCGTGGCCGCCCTCGGTTTTTCGGTCCGCACCCTGGCCCAGATGCTCGAGGAGGGCAAGCTCGATGCCCTCGTGGCTGAACAGCGGGCCCAGGGCGGCGGACGCCCTGAAGGTCGCCGTGAAGGCCGTCGGGGCGAGGGCCGTGGTGACGATCGCCCCGAACGGGGTGGCCAGGGCGCCCGGGTGAATCCCTTTGCCCGGCCCCAGAAACCGGTTCCGGCCCCTGCTCCAGCCGCCGAGGTTGGGGAACCCGAAGCCGACAGCACGGCGGATGGGCTGAACGGCGACGCGCCGGAGAGCATCACGGACACCGCCGCTGCCGGGACGCCGGCCGAGGACACCGGCAGCTCCGACGACGCTCCGGCCAGCACCGAGGCCTGACCCGAAGCCTCAGCCATCCCCAGAATCTGAGCCCCCATGCAACGTCCAAGGGTCCTCTCCGGAGTGCAACCCACCGGAGCTCTCCATCTGGGGAACTGGCTCGGGGCGATCCGGAACTGGGTCGCCCTGCAGGACAACCACGACACCTTCTTCTGTGTCGTTGATCTGCACGCAATCACGGTTCCCCACGATCCAGCCCAGCTGGCCGAGGACACCCGGGCGACGGCAGCGCTCTACCTGGCCTGCGGCATCGACCCAGAGCGCTCCACTGTTTTCGTGCAGAGCCACGTGCCAGCCCACAGCGAACTGGGCTGGATCCTCAACTGCGTCACCCCGCTCAACTGGCTGGAACGGATGATCCAGTTCAAGGAAAAGGCGATCAAACAGGGTGACAATGTGTCCGTGGGCCTGCTGGACTATCCAGTGTTAATGGCTGCTGACATTCTTCTCTACGACGCTGATCTGGTGCCCGTGGGGGAAGATCAGAAGCAACATCTTGAACTGGCCCGTGATATCGCTCAACAACGGATCAACAGCCGCTATGGCAGCGAGGAAGCCCCGTTGCTGAAGGTGCCCAAGCCGATGATTCTCACGGAAGGCGCCCGGGTGATGAGCCTCACTGACGGCCGCAGCAAGATGAGTAAAAGTGATCCCAACGAAGGTTCGCGCATCACCTTGCTCGATCCGCCGGAGCTGATCACCAAGAAGATCAAACGGGCGAAGACCGACCCGGTGCTGGGCCTCGAATTCGGCAATCCGGAGCGACCGGAGGCCGACAACCTGCTTGGCCTCTATGCCGTGCTCAGCGGCAAGGGGAAAGACGTCACCCTCCAGGAATGCGCTTCGATGGGCTGGGGTGCCTTCAAGCCGATGCTGACGGAGGTGATGGTGGAGGCCCTGCGGCCCCTCCAGGAGCGCTACCGAGAACTGCGCTCCGACGATGGCCAGATTGACGCCGTGTTGCGCAACGGTCGCCAACGGGCAGCAGAGGTCGCCGCCACGACCCTCGATCGCGTCAGGACCGGCCTCGGATTCCTGCCGGCCCGCTGACGCGCACCGAAGGCGCCCGGGGGCCTCAGGCTCCGGAGTCCAGCGGTGGAAGACTGACTCCGGCCTTGCGCAACTGGGCAGCCAGGGCCCAGCAGCGCAACACCAGGCGATGCCAGGGCGCCATGGTCTGCAGATCGAGGGCCATCGACACCGGAGCAGCGGCGCGCAGGGAACGGGCCGCAACCAGAGCGCGGCAAGCCTGATCAAGCTCGTCTGCCAGGGCCGTCCGCTCGGTGAAGGGCATCACCGATTCGGGGCAGTGGTCGAGCAACACCTTTCCCCGGGCAAACCAGAGCGTGAAGTCGTCGAGCAGGGGATCCAGGAGCTGATCCAGCAGCTCACCGGCCTCGTCGGGGCCGCTCAGGGGGTTGGGCGTTCGTTCACTCACCCCTTCAGGTTAGAGACCAGATCTGGCCTCGGTAAGATCATTTTTTGCCAGGTGGCCCCCTTGCCAGCGCCGTCCTCCGCGTCCCTGACAACTGCCGGGACATCCGCCGGGACCGGTGCCAACGAGGGCACACCGATCGTGCTGCCCAAAACCAGCGAATCGCCAACCCTGTTGAGGATTCGCCATTCGATGAGCCATGTCCTGGCGATGGCGGTGCAGCACCTGTTTCCCAAGGCCCAGGTCACGATCGGCCCCTGGACGGAAACGGGGTTCTACTACGACTTTGACAACCCGGAACCCTTCACCGAAGCCGACCTCAAGGCGATCAGAAAGGAGATGATCCGGATCATCAACCGCAAGCTTCCCCTGCAGAGGATCGAAGTGAGCCGGGAAGAGGCCCGGCGCCGGATTGAAGCCCAGAACGAGCCCTACAAGCTCGAGATTCTCGATGGCATCCAGGAACCGATCACCCTGTACACCCTGGGAGACGAATGGTGGGATCTCTGCGCCGGACCCCATGTGGACGACACGGGCGCCCTGGACCCCCGGGCCTTCGAGCTCGAAAGCGTGGCCGGTGCCTACTGGCGCGGTGATGAGAACCGGGCGCAGCTGCAACGGATCTACGGCACGGCCTGGGAAACCCCGGAGCAGTTGGCTGAATACAAACGCCGCAAGGAGGAAGCCCTGCGGCGGGACCACCGCAGGCTGGGCACCGACCTCGAGCTCTTCTCCATCGAAGATGAAGCCGGGGCAGGCCTGGTGTTCTGGCATCCCCGCGGCGCCCGCATGCGCCTGCTGATTGAGGACTTCTGGCGGCAGGCCCATTTCGATGCCGGCTACGAACTGCTCTACACCCCGCACGTGGCCGATATTGGCCTCTGGAAGACATCAGGACACCTGGACTTCTACGCCGAGAGCATGTTCGGACCGATGCAGGTTGATGCTCGGGAGTACCAGCTGAAGCCCATGAATTGCCCGTTTCATGTGCTCACCTATGCGAGCACCCTGCGGTCCTATCGGGAGCTGCCGATCCGCTGGGCCGAGCTGGGTACGGTCTATCGCTATGAGCGGCCCGGCGTCATGCATGGGCTCATGCGGGTGAGGGGCTTCACCCAGGATGATGCCCACGTGTTCTGCCTGCCAGAACAGATCAGCGATGAAATCCTGGCGGTTTTGAACCTGACGGAAACCATTCTCTCCACCTTTGATTTCCGCTCCTACGAAATCAACCTCTCGACCCGTCCCGACAAATCAATCGGAGACGATGCGGTCTGGGATCTGGCCACAAAAGGCCTGGTCGAAGCCCTTGATCGCAAGGGCTGGACCTACAAGATCGACGAAGGCGGTGGAGCATTCTATGGGCCCAAGATCGACCTTAAGATCGAAGATGCGATCGGAAGAATGTGGCAATGCTCCACCATTCAGCTGGATTTCAATCTACCTGAACGCTTCGATCTCAATTATGTTGCGGCCGACGGCACCCGTCAACGGCCGATCATGATTCACCGGGCCATCTTTGGCTCTCTTGAACGGTTTTTCGGGATCATGACCGAGAACTACGCCGGCGATTTCCCCTTCTGGCTGGCACCGGAACAGCTCCGATTGCTACCGGTGACGGATGAGGTGCTCCCCTATGCCGAAACGCTCCTCAGCGACCTGAAGCGCCAGGGCATCCGCGCCAGTATCGACCGCAGTGGTGATCGGCTCGGCAAGATGATTCGCCATGGCGAACAGAAGAAGATCCCCCTCCTCGGGGTGATCGGCGCCAAGGAGGCAGAAGCTGGAGCGGTCAGCCTGCGCAGCCGGCGAGATGGGGATCTGGGCAGCCTCGAGGCCTCGAAGCTCCTTGGGTCCGCTACCCGGGCCAACGCCGAACGGGCCACCTCCCTCACCTTCGCTGAGGCCCCATGACCCTGCTCCTGGCCGGTGATGTGGGGGGCACCAAGACCCTCTTGGCGACCTATCTCCTCGCCCCCGATGGCGCCCTGATCCTCCAGAGCCAGGAGCGCTACCGCTCCATGGAATGGAGCGACTTCGGGGCGATGGTCGAGACCTTCCTCGAGGAGGCCCATGCCCGACCCAGCCATGGCTGCCTGGCGATCGCCGGCCCCGTGCTCGACGGCCGCGTCAGCCTCACCAACCTGCCCTGGCGGCTGGATGAGCAGGAACTCAGCACCCGGCTCGGCCTCGAACGGCTGGAGCTCGTCAATGACTTCGCCGTGCAGATCTATGGGCTGCCCCACCTCACGGGCGACCAGCAGGTTCCGTTGATCGCTGGTCAACCGCTCGACACCGCCCCGATCGCCATTCTTGGTGCTGGCACAGGTCTTGGCGTCGCCATCGGCGTACCCACGGCGGAGGGCCTCAAGGCCCTGGCCACGGAAGCCTCCCATGCTGATTTCGCCCCGCGAGACGACAGGGAATGGCAGCTGAGGCAGTGGTTGATCACCGACCTCGGCCTGAAGCGGGTGTCGATCGAGCGGGTCGCCAGCGGCACGGGACTCGGCCATGTGTTCCGCTGGGCTGCCCATGGGGCCGGTGCAGTCGACCATCCCCTGATGGCCACGGCGGAGGCCTGGATGCGTGATCAGGGCTCTCCGACCACCAGCGATGCCGTGGCGGATCTGCCGGCGGCCGTGGCCGCTGCCGCCGAATCCGGAGATCCCCTGGCCCGCCAGGCGCTCGACCTCTGGCTTGGGGTCTATGGATCAGCAGCGGGGGATCTGGTACTGCAGACCCTCTGCTACGGCGGCCTCTGGGTCGGAGGCGGCACCGCCGGCAAGCTGCTCTCGGAACTGCGCTCCCCTGCCTTCTGCGAACCTCTGCAGGCGAAAGGACGGATGCGCCGCCTGGTGGAGCGGGTGCCGGTGACGGCCCTGGTGGATGGCCACACCGGGCTGTTCAGCGCTGCTTGCCGGGCCCGGGCACTGCACGCGCTCAGCTGAGCTCCAGGGCCGAGTGAGAGACTGGGACCAGCAGACAAAATGGCATGGTGCGCCCGCGGATCGGGCAGGGAGTCGTGGTGGAGGTCCCCGCCACAACGGCCAATCTTGGCCCCGGCTTCGACTGCCTCGGGGCTGCCCTGGAGCTGAACAACACCTTTGAACTGCGCTGCATCGAGGGGGATGGCGAACGCTTTGATCTGATCATCGAGGGGCAGGAGGGGAGCCACCTGCGGGGCGGACCCGACAACCTCGTCTATCGGTCCGCCCAGCGGGTCTGGAAGGAAGCCGGTGAACAACCGGTGGGTCTGGAGGCGAGGGTGCGCCTGGCCGTTCCACCGGCCCGGGGTCTCGGCAGCAGCGCCACGGCGATCGTGGCCGGCCTGATCGGGGCCAATGCGCTGGTCGGATCCCCCCTCAGCAAGGAGAAACTGCTGGAACTGGCGATCGACATCGAAGGCCATCCCGACAACGTGGTGCCTTCCCTGCTCGGCGGCCTCTGCATGACGGCCAAGGCCGCCTCCCACCGCTGGCGGGTGGTGCGCTGCGAGTGGGCCGACAGCGTCCAGGTGGTGGTGGCGATCCCGGTGATCCGGCTCTCCACCAGCGAAGCCCGTCGGGTGATGCCCAAGGTGATCCCGATCCCAGATGCGGTGGTCAACCTTGGCTCCCTGACCCTGTTGTTGCAGGGCCTGCGCACCGGCAACGGCGACCTGATCGCCGATGGGATGCACGACCGGATCCACGAGCCCTACCGCTGGGGCCTGATCCAGGGGGGCCATCGGGTGCGGGAGGCGGCCCTGGCCGCAGGGGCCTGGGGTTGCGTGATCAGTGGAGCGGGTCCTTCCCTGCTGGCCCTCTGCAAGCCCGAGGTGGCAGAAACCGTCAGCCAGGCGATGGTGCGGGCCTGGGATCAGGCCGGGGTCGGCTCCCGAGCCGAAGTGCTGAGCGTTCAGCACCGCGGCAGCCACTGGGACAACCTCCCCGATCGACGCTGACCGCAGGAGAGGCCGCCTGCGGCTGCGGCTGCGACCGCGGCTGCGACCTCGAACGCGAACGCGAAGGCGAAAGCGAAAGCGAAGGCGAACGCAAATGCAAACGCCAATGGCGCTAGGCATAAGTACTTAGTCGCAAGAAGCCGACTGTTAGATTCGTTTGAGATTCCGCTCCACGGGACCTTGGCCGAGGGTCTGCCCACGCCGGTCTCCCCAAACCCCTTTCCCTGCCAAGCCGGCTGCCCATGGACGCCTCCCTGCCCCTATCGGCCGCGTCCTCCGGGCAGTTCCCCTGGCTTTCCCTGATCGTGCTGCTGCCCACCCTGGTGGCACCGATCGTGATGCTGCTCCCGGGCGATGGATCCGATCCCAGGGCGCCTCGAACCATTGCCCTGGTGGCCCTGGCCGTCGATTTCGGCCTGATGCTCTGGACCTTCTCCCAGCACTTCGACAGCAGCCTCGGGTCCCTGCAGCTGGTGGAACGGGTGCCCTGGCTGCCCTCCCTTGGCCTGGAATGGTCCCTGGCGGCCGATGGCCTGTCGGCCCCTCTGGTCGTTCTCAGCGGTCTGGTCACCCTCCTGTCGGTGGCCGCCAGCTGGAGCGTCAAAAGCAAATCAAAGCTCTACTTCGCCCTCCTCCTGGTGCAGGCCTCGGCCCAGGGTCTGGTGTTTCTCTCGCAGGACTTCCTGCTGTTCTTCCTTGCCTGGGAGCTCGAGCTGGTGCCGGTCTACCTCCTGATCGCCATCTGGGGAGGCCATGGCCGTCAATATGCGGCCACCAAATTCATCCTCTACACCGCAACGGCCTCCCTCCTGATCCTGATCAGCGGCCTTGCCCTTGCCCTCTCCGGCGACACCTTCACCTTCAACCTCGCCGAGTTGGCGGCCCGCTCTCCCGGGGGCACCTTTGGCCTCCTCTGTTACCTCGGCTTCCTGATCGGCTTCGGCGTCAAGTTGCCGATGTTCCCCCTCCACACCTGGCTTCCTGATGCCCATGGTGAAGCCAATGCGCCCGTCTCGATGCTGCTGGCGGGGGTGCTTCTGAAGATGGGTGGCTATGCCCTGCTGCGGTTCAACGTGCAGATGCTGCCGGAGGCCCATGTGGTCCTGGCTCCGGCCCTCGTGGTGCTCGGCATCGTGAACATTGTCTATGGGGCTCTCAACGCCTTTGCCCAGGACAATGTCAAACGTCGGATTGCCTGCAGCTCCGTGAGCCACATGGGCTTCGTGCTCCTGGGCATCGGTGCGATCGACAGCCTCGGCATGAGCGGCGCCATGCTGCAGATGATCAGCCATGGCCTCATTGCTGCGGCCATGTTCTTCGTCACCGGTGTGTTCTACGAGCGCACCCGCACCCTCTCAATTCCCAACATGGGGGGGTTAGCCAAGGCTTTGCCCATCACCTTCGCCTTCTTCCTGGCTGCATCTCTGGCCTCCCTCGCCCTGCCTGGCATGAGCGGATTCGTGAGTGAAATCACCGTCTTCCTCGGCGTCACCGCCAACGACAACTTCACGATCGGTTTCCGGGTGATCACCGTGCTCCTGGCCGCCATCGGTCTGGTGCTCACCCCCGTCTATCTGCTGTCCCTCTGCCGGAGGGTGTTCTTCGGTCCGAGGATCCCGGCCCTGGCCGTGGTGGCCGACATGAGCCCGCGGGAGCTCTTGATCGGCCTCACCCTGCTCGTACCCACCCTGGTGATCGGTTTCTGGCCGCGGGTGGCCATCGACCTCTACCAGGCCAGCACCGACAGCCTGGCCGCTGGGTTGGCCCAGCACACCCTCGTGGCCGTCGGACGGTTCACCGCCCTCGGCTGAACCCCAGACGAGGGCCTCCATCCGCTGGAATGGGTCCAGATCTGAGATCGCGATCAGCGTGACCACCAACGCCGCAGCAGGCTCCAGCGAGGCTGCCAACAGCAACCCCCCAGGCGCCGACTCGGCTCCAGCCCAGCCCCTGCCCCTGCTGATCGGCGAAGGCTTACCCCCGTTCGACCTGATCACGGCCGATCAGGTGGAGCAGGCGATACCGGTGCTGCTCGCCCAACTGAACGACCGGCTCGACACCCTCGAGCACGATCTGCAGGAACGGCTGGCCAGTGGCGCCCCCCTGGCCTGGGACACGGTGATGGAACCCCTGCAACGCCTCGAGGAACGGCTCCGCTGGAGCTGGGGCGTGGTGGGCCATCTCAATGCCGTTACCAACACCCCCGCCTGGCGGGATGCGCAGCAGGCGCAGCAGGCCGATGTGGTGCGATTCGGCAACCGTGCCGGCCAGAGCCGGATCCTCTACCAGGCCCTGGCCCAGCTGGAACGGCAGCATCACCCTGTCCAGCCAGGCCATTCCCTGCGGCTCGATGCGACCCAGCTGCGCATCCTCGAGGCTGAGCAGCGCGCCATGAGACTGCGGGGCGTGGCCCTGGAGGGTGCGGAGCAGGAGGCCTTCAACGCCGCCAGTCAGGAGCTGGCCGAGCTCTCCACCCGCTTCAGCAACAACGTCCTCGATGCCACCAACCGCTGGAGCCTGGTGCTGCGTCAGGTGGAAGAGGTGGACGGCCTCCCGGAGAGCCTGCGCACCCTGCTGGCCCAGGCTGCGAGGGAGGCCGGTGACACCGCCGCCGATGGGAGCGAAGCCACCGCCGACCAGGGCCCTTGGCGGATGGGGCTGGACATGCCCCGTTTCGTGCCCTTCCTCCGCTATTCCACCCGCCGTGACCTGCGGGAACAGGCCTACCGCGCCCACGTGAGCCGGGCCAGCCAGGGGGAACTCGACAACCAGTCGCTCCTCACCAGAATCCTCGCCCTCAAGCAGGAGCAGGCCCATCGCCTGGGCTTCGCCCATTGGGCGGACCTCAGCCTCTCCAGCAAGATGGCCGACTCGGTGGAAGCCGTCGAACAACTGCTCGAGGAGCTTCGGGCAGCCGCTTACCCCATCGCCGAAACCGAACTGGAAACCCTGCGCCGGTTCGCCATCGCAGAAGGTGGTGCCAAGAGCGCCGATCTCCAGCCCTGGGATGTGAGCCACTGGGCCGATCGGCTGCGCCAGCGGGATTTCGATCTCGACAGTGAAGCCCTGCGCCCCTGGTTTCCCCTCGAGCAGGTGCTTGAGGGGCTGTTCAGCCTCTGCAATCGCCTCTTCGGCATCCGCATCGAGGCGGCCGATGGCGATGCGCCCCGCTGGCATCCCGATGTGCGTTATTTCCGTGTTCATGCCGAGGGCCGTGAGGGCCCCGTGGCCGCTTTCTACCTGGATCCGTACAGCCGCCCCGGCAGCAAACGCGGCGGTGCCTGGATGGATGAGTGCCTGAGCCGCTCCCTCCGGCCGGATGGTGCGGCGGTGCTGCCGGTGGCCTATCTCGTTTGCAACCAGAGCCCGCCGGTGGGCAACACCCCCAGCCTGATGACCTTCGAAGAGGTGGAGACCCTCTTCCATGAATTCGGCCATGGCCTCCAGCACATGCTCACCACGATTGAGCGCCCCCAGGCGGCCGGAATCAACAATGTCGAGTGGGACGCGGTGGAACTGCCGAGCCAGTTCATGGAGAACTGGTGCTACGACCGCACCACCTTGATGGGCATGGCCCGCCACTGGCAGACCGGTGAACCGCTGCCCGAGTCCGATTACCGCAAACTGCTGGCCACCCGCACCTTCCTCGCCGCCTCCGCAACCCTGCGCCAGGTGCATCTCGCCCTCACCGACCTGAGGCTCCACAGCCGCTGGACCCCAACCTGCGGTCAAAGTCCTGATGCGATCCGCCGGGAGGTGGCCCGCACCACCACCTTGCTAGCTCCAATTCCTGAAGACGCCCTGCTGTGCTCCTTCAGCCACATCTTCGCCGGTGGTTACTCGGCCGGTTACTACTCCTACAAATGGGCGGAAGTGCTCAGCGCCGATGCCTTCAGTGCCTTTGAGGAGGCTGGGCTCGAAGAGGAAGAGGAAATCCAGGCGATCGGGCGCCGTTTCCGCGACACGGTCCTGAGCCTGGGGGGAAGCCGGCCCCCGGCCCAGGTGTTCGCCGACTTCCGGGGCCGGGAACCCTCCACCGCCGCCCTGATCCGCCACTCCGGCCTGGCCGTTGCCTGACCACAAGCTCTCTCCTGGCACCGGCGACACCGGTCATCGGGCCCTCAGGGCTGGCGCGTCAGCTCCTGGCTGATCGGGGCCAGGGCCGACGGGTGGGTGATCAGGTGCTTGTGATCCCACACCGGCAGGCGAATCGCCGGACCCACCGGCAACACCCCGCGCCAGGAGGGAATGATCATCGAATCAAGCAGGCACCAGTAGCTGCGGCAATCCACGCCCTCCAGGGTGGTGATCTCGTCGTTGAGCCGCCGCAGCAAGGAGCTGCCGATCTTCATGTCGGCGATACCCGCCACCAGGGCCCGAGGCCAGGGCTGGGCCACCAGGGTTCCCCGCTGGGGACTCCCGACACTGATGAAGCGGCGGCTGCGCCGCCAGCCACCGAACAGCTGGATCCAGGTGCGACCAATCACTCCGCCCATGGAGAAGCCGAGCAGATCCACCGGTTGACGACTTCCGAATCGGGCTTCGATCTGGGCATCGAGTCGTTGGGCCAGGCATTCGAGCCCCGTGGCTCCGAGGCGATGGGGCAGGTGAGGCACGAACGGCTCACCGCGCCGGCCATCGAGCCTGGCCGTCAACCGGCGAAACAGCCGCGGGTCGTCCCAGAGCCCATGGATGAGCACCAGGGGGACAGCATCGTTCACGGCCAATGGCGCCGCCGGCGAACCGCCACAACGCCACTGAAACCTGGCACCGGCGCCGCACATTTGCGCAGCTCGAGGCGGGTGGGCACGGGTCCGTGGAGCTCCTCGAGCAGGTCGAGAATCCGTTCGCTGTAGTGCTCCAGGGTCTGACAGCACAGATCAGCGGCCTGGCGCTGCAGGGCGGCGATCGCCCGGCTGTAATCGAGGCTCAGGCCAAGATCATCGCTGCGTCCTGCCGGCGCCAGATCCAGGACCAGCTCCAGATCAAGCTCAAACCACTGGCCCAGGTCCCGCTCGAAGGGCAGCACCCCAACGTGGGCCCAGAGCCGCAGTTGCCGCACAACGATCCGGTCGGCCGCCATAGCGCCGGTCACAGCGGCAGGGCGCGATGGCGGAAGCTGCGCTGGCCCGAGGCGTAATCGGCTGCGACATGCCCCTGACCCCGCAGGCGGTAGCGGTAGGTAACCAGGCCCTCGAGCCCGACCGGCCCCCGCGGTGGCAGGGTCTGGGTGCTGATGCCCACCTCGGCTCCGAAGCCGTACCGGAAGCCATCGGCGAAACGGGTCGAGCAGTTGTGATAGACCCCAGCACTGTCGACACTGGCGAGGAAGTGCTCGGCGGTGGCGTCATTGCTCGTGCAGATCGCGTCGGTGTGACGGGAGCTGTAGCGGGCGATGTGCTCAAGGGCAGCCTCCAGTCCATCCACAACCTTCACGGCCAGGATCAGATCGGAGTATTCGCAGCTCCAGTCGTCGTCCGTTGCGCTGCGGTCGACCCCGAGGGCACAGGCCCGTTGATCGCCCCGCAGCTCGACGCCAGCCGCCTCCAGGGCAGGGATCGCGGCCGCCAGGAACTGAGGCGCCACCGCCCCATGCACGAGCAGGGTTTCGATGGCATTGCAGGCCGCCGGATACTGGGTCTTGGCATCAACGGCGATCGCCACGGCCTCGGGGATCACCACCTCCCGATCGACATACAGGTGGCAGAGCCCATCGGCGTGGCCCAGCACCGGCAGCCGGGTGTTGTCCTTGATGAACCGCACCAGCTCATTCGATCCGCGCGGAATGATCAGGTCCACAAGCCCCTCGAGGCGAAGCAGGGCCATGCTGTCCTCACGGGAGGTGAGCAGGGCCAGCGCCTGGGGGGACACCGCGCTGCCGGCCAGACCCCTGGCCAGGGCTTCCGTAATCGCCGTGCAGCTGCGGGTAGCCTCCCGGCCGCCCTTGAGCAGGGCACCGTTGCCGGATCGAATCGCCAGGGAGGCGATCTGCATCACCGCATCGGGCCTGGCCTCAAAGATCACGCCAAGCACCCCCAGGGGCACCGTGACCCTCTCGAGCACCAGGCCCTCATCGAGTTCGCAGTGGAATTGGCGCCGGCCGATCGGATCCTCCAGGCCGGCCACCTGGCGAACCCCCTCGATCGCCGCGGTGAGCTTGGGGCCGTCGAGCCTGAGCCGGGCCACCAGGGCCGCCGGTAGGCCATCGGCCGCAGCGGCCGCCAGGTCATGGCGGTTGGCCTCCAGGATCGACTCCCGGTGCGCCTCGAGGCCAGAGGCCATGGCAAGGACGGCCTGACGCCGCTCGGCATCGCTGCAACGGCCCAGGGCCATGGCGGCCTGACGCACCGTGGCGGCACGCTGCAGCAGTTCCGGGGAGGGGTCGGGAACGGTCGTGGTCATGGCCCCATCATCCCAAGCGATCGACGCCCGTGGCGGCGATGCGATCGAGGGCCAGCCGCGCCGCTCCGAGGGCTCCGGCCCCGTTGCCCAGGGCGGCCGGCCGGATGGTCAGGCCCTCGCGGCTCACAGCCAGCACCCGTTGCTCGATCTCGACCTGCGCCGCAGGCAGAAAAAAGGGACAGGCCGCACTGAGGCCACCGCCAAGGAGCACCAGCTCGGGGGTGAAGAGATAGATCAGGGAGGTGAGCCCCTGGCCGAGCCGCTCGCCGTAGAGGCGCCACAGTGCCAGGGCCTCCGGCTCCCCGATCTCGGCAGCCCGTACCAGCTCCCTGGGGTCGCGATCCGTGAGGCGAGCAAGGCCGGCAAGGCTGCAGAAGCTCTCCAGGGAGCCCCGGTTGCCGCTGTTGCAGGAAGCCCCCCCCTGGGGATCGACACCGATCAGACCGGGTTCGGCCGCGGCGCCCCGCCGCCCCCGGAAGAGCCTCCCGCCGAGGGCCACACCGCCCCCAACACCGGTCCCGAGGGTCAGCAGCACCACATCCTCCGCCCCGCGAGCTGCCCCGAGCCACAACTCCCCGACCAGGGCACAGTTGCCGTCGTTGGCCAGAACCACGGGTCGTCCGAGGCGGGGTTCAAGCCAGTCCGCCAGCGGCACCTCCCGCCAGCCCGGCAGGTTGATGGCAATGCGGGCCAGCCGCCCAGGGGCATCCGTGGGGCCCGGCAGGCCAATGCCGACGGCCTCAGCGACCCCGTTGGGATCGATGGCGTCGATCGCTTCGGCGATCGCCACGGTCACCGCCCCCGGTAGCTGGGGCTGGGGGGTTGGCACGTCCAGGGTGGCGAGGCGCCGACCTTCGCCATCGAAGCGGCCCAGCTTGATTGCCGTGCCCCCCAGATCGACGCCGATCACCTGCCGGTGGGCAGACGCCTCAACAGCAGCCAAGCCTCAGAACCGCAGATAGAGCTGAAGCTGAGTCTGCCAGCGGCCCTGACCATCCACCGAACCCTGCACCCCGAGCCGATCACTGGCCTGGTAGCGAAGGGTCATCTGGGGGGGGATGTCCGTGCGGTTGGGGGCCGCCAGCACCGACAGGTTGATGCGATCACTGAGATCAACACCGATTTCCGAGCCCAGCACCAGCTCCGAGGGCACCCGACCGGAGCGCCCTTCGGAGGCGTCACTGACGGCGGGAACCACGTAGGTGGGGTAAAGAGCGAAGCTGAAGCGCTGGCCGAAGGCCTCACTCAGGGAGCCCACCAGGGGGGTGAGCAGGGTCTGACCGAGCACCGTGGCGAGGGCCGTGCCGGCATTGCCGTTGCTCAGTCCCGCCAGGGAATTGCCCCCGATCAGGGCCACGAGGCGATCCTCGGGCAGGGGGGGCGAACTGCGCAGCCGGATCTGATCCACGAGCCGATCGGCGGGGCCACTGGCCTGGAGCGTCACCCGCACCAGCCGCAGCTGGTCGAGGGGGGTATCACTGGTTCGCAGGTCCCAGGAGGACACCGACCCCGACTGGGATTGGCCGACATTGATCGTGTCCGACACCCGGGTGCGGAGGGCGACGTCGACGTAGGGAATCAGCCCCAGGGAGGGGGTGAACACCGCCACGTTCGGGGAATCGGGATCGAGGCTGAAGCTGGTCGTGAACAGACTCAGGCGACCGTTGAGAAGCCGCACCACCCCCGAAAGCTGCAGGGATGGATCGAGACGGCCACTGATCAGCAGGCTGCCACCGGTGGTGAAATTGGCGATACCCGGGACCACGATGCGCAGATCGGGGCCGAACCGTAGGGAGAGGCGCCTCAGGCTGATGAAGGGGAGCGACGGAATCGCGGCACGGAGGGCTTCACCCGCATCCGTCTCCACATCGGATCCGTACAGCTGCAGGGGCCGATCAAAGGCCCAGTCCTGTTCGAGCAGTCGCGGCATCGTGACGGGGGTGGCGCCCCCGGCCCCATCGGGGCGGGCCAGCTGGCCTGGCTGGGCATTGATCCGGCCCCGACTGAGCTGGAGGCTGCCCCCGAATCCGGGCTCCCGCAGGCTGCCGGTGACGGTGACGTCACCATCGATCTGGGCCGTGAGGCGGGACCCTCGGATCGGGACGGCCTTGAGGGTGATCTGCAGAGGCTGGGACTGGGGGAACCACTGCACCAGCCCCAGGCGCCCCTGGCCTCGGAAGGAGCCGGCCTCGCCGACGCGGCCGCTGAGGTCCTGCACCTCCAGGGCATTGAAGTCGAACACCACCAGGGCCTTGAGATCGCTGATCGTCTGACCGGCGGCGACCAGCCGGGCCCGCTCCACCCGCAGCACGCCATTGGCCAGCGGTTCGACGAGGCTGCCGCGCAAGACCAGCAACAGATCGGCCGATCCCTGCTCCAGCCGCACCTCGGGACCGGTCAGGGCGGTGAGGAACCGCAGGCCATCGTCCCGGCTCTGGATCCTGACCTTGAGATCGCTCCGCCGGGGATCGAGGGGAATTTGGCCCTGTAAATCCAGGCTGCCGGCCCGGCCGGTGGCCTGGAGGGAGCCGTCCACCTGCCAGAGCGCCTGGCGATCGAGCCGGACCCGGGCCCGGGAGAGGGTCAGGGGGGTGTCGGCGACGGAGGCCTCCTGGAGGTTGAGATCGGCCCGTACCTCCGGAAGGCCCTGCCCGAGGCGATAACTGCCCTGCAGGCCGAGAAAACCGCGCAGGCTGGCGGGCACCGGTGTCAGCAACGCCAACAGGGACAGGGGAAGCCGGTCAAAGGAAAAACTGCCGCCGCCGTCGGCCAG